>CALBOC010000357.1 GCA_937896705.1 uncultured Micrococcaceae bacterium
CCAGAACCTTCCAGGTCTCCGGTGCCGGGTACTGGCATGCTCACCGGGATGGTCCAGCGACCCTCGTGGATGCCGTTATGCGGGCGGCCGATGTCCAGCCGGGTCAGGTGATCGCCGATCTGTATGGTGGTGCGGGCTTGTACTCTCGCTATCTTGCAGAGGCTACTGGCCCAACTGGCACGGTTTTGAGCGTAGATGCTTCGCCTGTTGCCAGCGACACAGCGCACCACAACCTGCAGGATCTCCCCCAGGTCACCGTGCTCAATGACAAAGTCAACCGCATTCTGACCAGCTGGCTGCTTATCCCCGAGGCCGACGTGACCGAAGGCGGACTCAATAATCGGCACGTCGATACCGTGGTGGTGCACCCGTCGCGGGTGGGAATCGGCAAGACCGTACTGAAAGCACTCGACCAGTTGCGCCCCGGCAAAATTGTCTACGTTTCAGGGAATCCGGTGGCACTGGCCAGAGATACCCGGGTCCTCGACACATGCGGTTGGAACCTCGAAGCCACCGAGGCCTTTGATTTGGCACCGGAGACTCAGCGGCTAGATTCGGTCAGCGTTTTTCGTCGGCCCGTATAGGGCTCGCGAGCGCTGACAACGCTTCGAAGTTCCCTGTATCTACCCCTGGATTTCGACTATTCTGAGATCAACTTCAGGGGGTGGGTATCGTGGCCCAAACAGAAGATTCCGCCGTGGTGGGTTTTACCGAAGCGCAGCTCCAAGAACCCAAGGTGCGCCCTCGCTGGAACAAGATTGGCCCAGGTATCGTTGCTGCGGCCACCGGTGTCGGCGCAGCGGATCTCGTCGCGACACTAACTGCTGGTTCGCGCTATGGCTACATGCTGGTGTGGGCCGTCATTGTGGGCGTGTTAATGAAGATCCTGCTCGTCGAAGGTGTCGGCCGCTACTACTTGTCCACCGGCAAAACGATCTTCCAGGGTTGGCGGACACTCGGCTCCTGGACCAGCTGGTATTTCGGTCCCTACATCGTCATCTGGGGCATCGTCTACGGTGCCACCGCAATGAGTTCGACCGCGCTACCGTTGGCGGCATTGTTCCCTGCGGTTGATTTGAAGGTCTTTGCGATCGCCGCCGGATTACTCGGGCTCGTGTTGGTGTGGCTTGATCGATACCAGCTCATCGAAAAACTGATGATGATCCTGATTGGCATCATGTTCGTGACCGTCGTGCTCTCAGCGGCCTTAGCCCTCCCGAACCTGCCTGAGATTCTGGCCGGACTGATACCACGACTGCCCAGTGAAGAAGACGGGATGTTTTACGTCCTAGCACTGGCCGGCGGGGTCGGTGGCACGATCACGTTAGCCGCCTACGGATACTGGCTTCGCGAAAAAGGGTGGAATAAACCTAAATGGCTCCGCGTCATGCGCTTCGACAACGCTACCGCCTATATCCTCACCGGGATCTTTGTCTTCGCCACGCTGATCATGGGCGCAGAGCTTCTGTATACGGCCGGGATCGCTATCTCGGCAGGTGATGAAGGACTGCTTGATGTCTCGACCGTGTTGGCTGACCGGTATGGGCAAGCCTGGTCGGTCGTGTTCCTCCTCGGATTCTTCGCCGCGTCATTCTCTTCGCTGCTGGGTGTCTGGCACGGTGTGTCATTGATGTTCGCAGATTTTTGGACCAATTTCCGACGCCCCGCCGACGAACTGGATCAGGATAAAGCTCCAACGCTGAAATCGAAACCGGCCCGGTTCTATCTGCTCATGGTCACGTTTCCGACCATGGCGTTGTTATTCTTCGACCAACCGATCTTTTTGATTCTGCTTTATGGCACCCTCGGTGCGTTGTTCATGCCGTTTCTGGCCATCACATTGTTGTTTCTAAACAACCAGAAGCGCTACGTGCCATCCCAGTACCGTAATCGGTGGTTCCAAAATGTGTTCCTGAGCATCACCGCAGGTGTCTTCGTCGCCGTGGGCGTCTACGAGCTCTACGAAGCACTCGCACCGCTCTTGAGCTGAAGTGTGCTGGCGCTGTTCGCAACGTGCCAACGGTTGAACAACCTGACTCCGCCTCGTCGTGACCTGGCGGGACGTTTTAATAGGGTGCACGGGAAACTATTTCCGACCGCGCGCAAAAACACTACACTGTGGCCCGACACCACATTGCGAGCTAGGAGACATCATGTCCAGATCATTAGCCACCTACATTGCCCTGCCCGGCACGACCGCAGAAGCGATGGAACACTGGCACGAGGTGTTCGGCGGCCAACTCGAAATCCTGCGCTATGGCGACACTCCCATGGATGACATGCCGTTTGAACCCGACCCGGAAGCGGTCGCCCACGCCACGCTGATCCTGCCCGTCGGCATTATTGCCGGTGGAGATGCCATGGATGACGAGCGTGATTACCCGGTTCAGGGTACGGCGTATTCACTGCTGTATACCACCAGCACCCCCGATGAGGCGCGCGGCTATATTGAACAACTCGTCGACGGTGGCGGTTCAGTGGGCATGCCATTTGAACAGGCACCCTGGGGTAGCTGGTACGGCCAGGTCTTTGACCGTTTCGGCGTGATGTGGGCCTTCTCCTGCGAGGACGAATAACTTAATCGTCGGAGACCGGCTCTTCAGCCAAGGAAACCTTGTCCTCCTTCTTGGCTGCTTTGGCCGCCTGCTGCTCCTGCTTGCGTTGCTCAAGTTCGCGCTCGCGTGCCGCACCAACGGCCTGGATCTGTTCTTCAGCCCGATCGACGGGGTCGACGTGTAAGGGTTCGTCGCGTCCGGTCCAGACTTTAATGATGCTCCAGGCCACAGCGACCAGCGGCACGGCCAAGACCGCCCCGATGATCCCGGCCAACACGGTCCCTGCGGTGAGTGCCATCAGCACGACCAGTGCGTGTAAGTTCAGCGTCTGGGCCATGACGACCGGTTGTAAGAAGTTGCCTTCCAGTTGGTTGACCAGAATCACCGCTGCCAACACAATTAGTGCGACCACTGGCCCGTTTGTCACGAGCGCTACCAGCGTGGCGAGGATACCAGCCACGGTGGCACCGACGATTGGGATAAAGGCACCCAGGAACACGACGACACCCAGTGGGATGGCCAGCGGTACCTGCAGTATCAGCAGTGCCAGGGTGATCCCGATTGCATCCACTGCTGCCACGATGGCGGTGCCGCGGATGTAACCGCCAAAGGTTTGAAGTGCCCGATCCCCCGAAGCAATCCATTGGGCGCGGAAATGTTCGGGGGTCCAGGAGACGAAGAATGCCCAGATCCGGTCGCCATCTTTGAGCAGAAAGAACAAAATCACCAAGAATAAGACCAATCCGGTGATGAAAGTTCCCGCGGCGCCAATGGTCACCAGGGCACCCGTGCCGAATTCTTCGGAAGTTAAAAACCCGGTGACCGTCTCAATGGCTGCATCAATTTGGGACTGGTCAATGGTCAGCCCCAGCTGGCTCATGAGGCTTTCAGCCCCCTCGCGCAGCTGGTTGAAACCTTGTACGGCCTGTTCGACTAGGGTTTCCCACTCATTTATGACCGCAAAGACCAGGCCCGTACCGACCCCGCCCAGGACGAGAAGCGAACCCAGGAAGACCGTCCATGCCGCCAAAATATTGGACATCACCCGACGGCACAACCGCACCACCGGCCAGAGTGCACAGGCCAGGATAATAGCGATGAGTGTTGGGATTACGACCACGGTGAGGTTCAACAGCGCGAGCACCACAAATGCGACAACCGTGCCGATTATCAGCAGCTGTAACGCTCGGATACCCAACCGCCCCATGGTGTCGGTCCATAGGTGCGAAAGTGTCCATCGTGGTCGATTCTGTCGCGATTCGCGAAGTTCATCCAGGGTGTTTGCCACGGGGCGCCTCCAGGCTGACATAGGGCAGGTGCTGCTGTCTCAGGATACCCCTGCGATCCTGGAACCGGAAGTCTCCTTTGTGCACCTCATCTAATGATTCGGCTACCCATATTTGAAAGTTCGTCTCGTCGAACATATGATCGAGACCAAATCGTTCGGCAAGGTTTCAAGTCATGCCGCGTCGATTAGTACGCCGTTGCGCGCTGCCTGCCTAAGATGCGATGTACCGGTACTACAGCGTGTGGCCACCGCCACGCCCGATGTGAAAGGCCCAACCGTGACCACTGACGTGTTGACGATCGACAATTTGCACGTGTCGTATCGCGGTGTCAAGGCCGTCGACGGCCTCACGGTTTCGGTGCCTGCCGGGACGATGACGTGCATTGTCGGACCCAACGGCTCAGGAAAATCAACGACGTTGAAGGCCGCGTTAGGATTGGTCGAATCCGCGCACGGGCGGATCCGGTTTTTTGGTCAGCGCGTCGACAAAGTGCGAAGTCGCCTGGCCTATGTCCCCCAGCGCTCCAACACCGACTGGGATTTCCCAATCAATGTGTTCGACACGGTCCTATTAGGCACCTATCCCAAGCTTCGGGTCTTTCAGCGCCCCGGCACCGTCGAACGTGAAGTCGCCCGACGTGCGCTCAGACGAGTGCACATGGAAGATTTCGCCGATCGTCAGGTGGCTGATCTCTCGGGCGGGCAACAACAACGGGTCTTCATTGCCCGCGCCCTGGCCCAACAAGCCGACATCCTGCTGCTTGATGAACCGCTCATGGGCATCGATGCCGCAAGCGAAGCCAACATTATCGAGATTCTGACTGAGTTGTGCCGAGCCGGCAAAACCGTGGTCATGGTGCACCATGACCTATCGAATATTGAGCAGTATTTTGATTACATCATCATGTTGAACCAACGGTTGATCGCCCAGGGACCCGTCGACGAACAGCTCACCGCTGAACACCTGACGGCGACATTTGGCGCAAACCTGTTGGGACGTCCGGAGTAACCCGTGGAATTTTTCACCGACCTGATTCACTACCCGCACCTGACCCGCGCGGCAATCACCGCGATGGTCATCGGTATCGTATCCGGAGTCGTCGGGTCCCTGATTATTCTGCGTGGCCTGTCGCTGATGGGAGATGCGATCTCGCACGCGGTGATGCCCGGGATCGCTGTTTCGTTCTTTTTTGGCGCCAACATTTTTATCGGCGCGCTCATCTCGGGGCTGCTCGCAGCCGCCGGGATCGGCTTTGTCAATGCCAACACGCGACTCAAACGCGACACCTCGATCGGCATCGTCTTTACCGCTTTCCTGGCCGCCGGGGTGATTCTGCTGGCCCGCACCGAATCCTCGGTCTCGCTGCAATCCATTTTATTCGGGGATGTGCTGGCCACCCGGGCCACGGACATGTGGCAGTCCATTACCATCGCGGTGGTCATCACGATTCTGGTGGTGTTGTTTTATAAACAACTGCAAATCACCACCATGGACGCTGAAATCGCCAAGGCCTACGGTTTCCCAACGCGCACCATTAACTACGCGGTCCTGATCGCCTTGGCGGTCGTGACCGTTTCCGCTGTCCAAACCGTCGGCGTCATCCTTGTGGTCGCGATGCTCGTCACACCGGCCGCAACAGCCTTTTTACTATCCAAGAAGTTTTCCACGATGATGTGGCTGGCAGCGTTGTTCGGGATGTTCTCCTCAATTGCGGGGCTGTATTTCAGCTATACCTTCGAATTGCAATCCGGACCGGCCATCGTCCTAGTTGCCTTCGGCCTGTTCGTGCTGGCGTTTTTCTTTAGTCCTTCCCAAGGCTTCCTGTGGACGCAAGCCCATAAACGTCGCGAACGTCGGCTCATTGCTATCCACCCCGATTCCAAGGAGCGCTCACGCCTATGACTAGAACTCGAACCGCTACGCTTGCTGCGCTCGGCGCGCTCGTCTTGGCCGGCTGCGGAGACGCCGATCCCGCAGACACCAACGGGGCAGACACCGTCCAAGCCGTGGCAACTTTTACGATACTTACAGACATCGTCGAGGAGATCGGTGGAGAACACGTCGAGGTGCACAACCTCGTCCCGGTGGGTCAAGATCCCCACGAATATGAGTCCCGCCCGGCAGACACCACCGCGCTGTCGGATGCCGACGTGTTCTTTGTCAACGGTCTGAATCTGGAAGGCGGTGAACAGGGCTGGGCCGCACGAATGGCTGACTCTGTGGAGCTCACCGAAGAGCAGCAAATTGTCACGACCGAGGGGGTCGAACCGCTGTATTTGACCGAAGGGGTCGAAGACTCCGTGAACCCCCATGCCTTCCTGGATCCCAACGTGGGCATTATCATGGCTGAAAACGTAGCCGCCGGATTAGTTGAAACCGATCCGGATAACGCGGAGGCATATGAACAGAACCTGTCCGAATACGTTGCCAAGCTCAACGCCCTCCACGAGCAGTACCAACAACAGATCGGCGACCTCGAGGAAGATCGCCGCATTCTGGTGACGTCCGAACGCGCGTTCCAGTATGTTGCCGACCGATATGATCTGCTCGAAGGCTACATTTGGGCGGTGGATACCGATGACATCGGCACCCCAGATCAGATCATTTCGCTCATTGACTTTGTTGAAGAACACCAACCACCCGCACTATTTCTCGAGTCCAACGTGACCCCGGCGCCGATGGAAACGGTCTCCGACGACACCGGAGTAGAGATTCACGCGATTCTCTACTCCGATGAACTCGCACCCGAAGGTGAACCCGGCGACACCTATGTGGGTATGCTCGAAGAAAACCTCAGCAGAATAGCCGACGGACTGCAGCAGTAGTCCAAGAAAGGAATCTCCTATGACCAACCGCCTCACACCCGGTGACACCGCCCCCGATTTCTCCTTACCCGATGCCACCGGCAACACCGTGTCGCTATCCGATTATGCCGGCCAGAAAGTCATCGTCTACTTTTACCCCAAGGCCATGACCCCGGGCTGCACCACCCAGGCCTGCGATTTCCGCGACCGCATGGAGCGCTTCACCGCCGATGGCTACACCGTCATCGGCATCTCCCCCGACGCAGTCAAAAGCCTGGATAAGTTCACCGAACAAGAGGCTCTCAACTTCCCGGTGTTGGCCGATGAGGACCACAAAGTGGCCGAAGCTTACGGCGCTTGGGGCGAGAAGAAAAACTACGGCAAAGTCTACGAAGGCCTGATCCGCTCGACGATTGTCATTGATGAAGAGGGCAAAGTCAGCGAGGCTCAGTACAATGTCAAAGCCAAGGGCCACGTCGATAAACTCCGTCGTGATTTGGGCTTAGAAGCCGCCTAACGGATCAATTAGGTAATTCGTCGTGGATGGGCTAAGCTTATTCCTCGGTCCATCAAGACGAATCCGCGGGCGTGGCGGAATTGGTAGACGCGCTGGATTTAGGTTCCAGTGTCTTTAAAGACGTAAGGGTTCAAGTCCCTTCGCCCGCACAATTTTTCTCTACATCCCCAGGTAGGGGTTGTCGTTTCGAACGATACACTGGTGTTATGAGCCTGCAAAACCGGCTCGAGGGGTCCGATCTCGGCTCCTGGATGCAGCTAGAGTTTCGTCCGACCGCGCATCGTGCGGCCATAGAGTCTGTGTGGCTCTTTCGTGGCGTCTTGAACCGACCCGAGCGCTGGGAGCCTCGGGCGATTCTCAGCCCATAGTAGATGTCAGCATGTTGGTTCGGAGGCCGCCCGCTGACGTGTATGCGGCATTTGTCGATCCCGACCAGCTCCGCCGCTTCTGGCTAGCGCACGCATCCGGTCCCTTACGCACCGGCTCCCAGGTGACCTGGACTTTCAAGATTGCCGGGGCGGTGACGGATTTAGTGGTCGTCGAAGCGGTTGCTAACCGGCTGCTTGACTTACGCTGGGACAGTGGACAGCCTCTCAGGCTCGAGTTCGAAGACCGCGGTGAAGCCACCGTGGTACGCATCCGACACAGCGGCTTTGAAGAGGACCCCAACACCATGATGGCAACCACTTCAGGGCTCACACTGATGTTGGCATCACTGAAGACATGGCTGGAGCACGGCATCGAGGCTGAGTTGATCTACGATAGCTTCCCCGATGCCCAGTATTCGGATCGCTAAATTGCTCAGCTCTGTCCGGCCTGGTTACGATAGAATCGCTCTCGTCCCAGTCAGTTGTCACAGTCTTGCGCGGAAGGATTTCGATGCATCTTTCCCGTCGGACAGTGTTAGCCGGTCTGGCATCCTTGGGGCTCGTCCCCTTCGCGGCACCCTCCGCCGCGACTCCATCCCCGGCTGCGCTCACCCCGACTGTCTCGACTAACCTCACTCCAGAGATATTTCGCATCGGTGTGCCATCCCGTGCGTTGACCACCGATCCTGCGGTGACCAATGACGTCGAAACGCTACGACTGGCACGCCAGGTGTATCAGAACCTCGTCGGCGTCGATAATGAAACCGGCGAAAACATCCCGGCTCTGGCCGCCGATTGGACCATCTCTGAAGACGGCACCGAAGTGGTGTTCGAGCTCCAAGAGGAGGTTACCTTCCATGACGGCACCGACCTCACCGCCGACGTCGTCGTCGATAATTTCGCCCGCTGGGGCACGGCAAATGAGCTGCTGGGCTCCGCGCGTCTGAAACAAGCCGGCCGCCTGCCATTTTCGGTGGTCTTTGGCGGCTATATTTCCGAAGAGTCGTGTCTGGTGGAAGCTGTTGAAGCCACGGACGATCACGAGGTCACGCTGACCCTGCGCGAACCGATCCCCCAGCTGATCGGAGCACTCACACATCCGGCGTTTAGTATCACCTCACCGGCGTCGTGGGCTGATTTTGATGCCGCACTGGCCGACGGGCTGCCGATGATCCCGTTGGCTGGGACCGGTCCCTACCGTTGGGGTAAATCCTCGGAAACCGCCATCAGTTTGGCAGCCGTTGACGCCGACCACGACGTCGACGTGCTCACGATCCCGAATCTGCACGAACGCCTTTACGGGTTGAGAACCGAGCAACTCGATGTGTTCGATGGGGTCGCCCCGTCGGTGCTGCGTGAATTGGTCCAGTCGGGCTACCAGGTCCTGCAGCGCGACCCGTTGGCCGTGCTGTATTTAGGCATCAACCAGGGCCACCCGGTGCTGTCGAACCTGCACGTCCGCCAGGCCGTGGCGCACGCGCTGTATCGCGGCGAAATGATCGCCGACTTGCACCTCGAGGGCTCATATGTCGCCCATCAGTTCAATCCGCCATCGCTGTTGGAACGCTCCGATACGGTGGTAACCTACGACTCCGACGTCGAACGGGCCCGCAACCTGTTGGCCGCCGCAGGCTATGACGGTGAGCCCATTGAGTTTTGGTATCCCACCGGCGCCGAGCGAGTTTACATGTCCCAACCCCAAAAACTCTATGCGCATTTATCCGGGCGACTAGCTGCGGCCGGATTTAACATCGTGGCTAAGCCGACTGCCTGGGACGAGGGGCAGTATTTGTCTCAGGTCATGAGTCCCTCGACCGACCGCGGCGTGCACTTGCTGGGGCGTAACTTCTTCATCCGCGATGCGCTGTATGTGCTGGCCGAACTCTTCGAGCGACCCACTGGTGAATTCGCTTGGGATAACCCAACCGTGATCGAGGCGTTGGCTGCCGCCCGGATTGAAGATGACCCAGATGCTCGCACCAAATTGTTAACCGCGGTCGAAGAAGCCGCTAGCCTCGATATCCCCGCTGTGCCGCTGACCTTCCCGATTACCGCCCTGGCCTCGGGACACAACGTCGACTTCTACCCGATCTCCCCGGTGCTAGACGAGCAATACGCGCGGGTGCAGTTGTCCTAATTTATCCTTGACCCCTTGACAGTAGTAGAGTGGCATGGTCATCAGTCGATCAATGAAGATCAGGAGAACGACGTGCAGCAGTCAGGATCAGCCCCCGCATACGATGTTGTATTGATCGGGGGTGGGATTATGTCTGCCACCCTGGGCACCATGTTGACCGAACTGGAGCCAGACTGGTCCGTCGCCCTGTACGAAAACCTTCACCAGGCTGGCCAGGAATCCTCCGACCCCTGGAATAACGCCGGAACCGGTCACGCCGCCCTGTGCGAGCTGAACTACTCGCCTTCCGGCCCCGGCGGCGTCGTGGATATTACCAAGGCCACCAATATCAATGAGCAGTACCACATGTCGCTGCAGTACTGGGCGCACCTGGTCGAAAACGGCACCCTGACCGACCCGAACAGCTTCATCAACGCGCTGCCGCATATGTCATTTGTGTGGGGCGATGACCACGCCAAATACTTACAGGCCCGGTACGAGACGATGGTCCCGAACCCGCTGTTCGCCGAAATGGAACACACTGAAGATCCCGATCAGATCGCCGAATGGGCTCCCCTGCTGGCCGAAGGCCGGGCCCCCGGACAGCGCGTCGCTGCCTCACGCTTCGAGGCCGGCACCGACGTTGACTTCGGCGCGCTGACCCGCCAGCTGATCAACAAAATGGATAACGACGGCGTCGAACTGTTCTACGGCCACAAGGTCACCAGCTTGTCGCGTGATACTGATGGTCGCTGGGAAGTCGCCGTCCACGACCGTCTCAACGGTCGCAAATTTGCAGTCAAAGCACGCTTTGTATTTATTGGTGCCGGGGGTGGCGCCCTGGATCTACTGCAATCATCGGGCATTCCAGAGGCCAAAGGCTACGGTGGGTTTCCGATCTCGGGGCAGTTCTTGCGCGCAACCAATCAGCAGGTCATCGATCGCCACCACGCCAAGGTGTACGGCCAGGCCGCCGTCGGTGCGCCACCGATGTCCGTCCCGCACTTGGATACCCGATTTGTTGACGGCCGCCGTTCGCTGATGTTCGGACCCTACGCTGGGTTCTCGACGAACTTCTTGAAAACCGGATCGTTCCTTGATCTGCCGAAATCTGTGCGCCCGCACAATATCGGCACCATGCTCAATGTGGCCAAGGACAACTTTGACCTCGTCGGTTACCTGGTGTCTGAGGTGGCTAAGACGCACGGCAAAAAAGTCGACACCCTGCGTGGTTTCTACCCGGCCGCTGTCGAAGACGAGTGGGAACTGATCACCGCCGGCCAGCGCGTCCAAGTCATGAAAAAAGACCCGAAAAAGGGTGGCGTGCTGCAGTTTGGTACGGAACTCGTTTCCGGTGCTGACGGTTCTATCGCCGCGTTGTTGGGTGCTTCGCCCGGCGCGTCGACTGCCGCGCCGATTATGGTCCAGCTACTCCAGCGCAGCTTCCCCGATCGGTTCACCGGCTGGGAATCCAAGCTGACCGAAATGATCCCGACACTGGGTCAGCGCCTAAACGAGAACCCGAAGCTATTGGCCGAGGTCACTAAAGCAACCACCAAAACACTCCAGCTCGCCTAACCCCAGGTCGACACCGGTCTGCGAGCTGTCTGGGGATAACGTCGCCGTGGTCCACATCTCGGGGTCTAGTTGCTGGACGGGTCTCTCCTCTGCGTCACACTAGTGACCAGGAGGTGAGACCATGACGACGCCGCTAGACGCCCCGACAGCGCCACTAGATTGGGCTACCCTGACAGCTGAGGAAATCCACGAGCAGATTCGGGCCGGTTTTCGGGCCCTGGCTGACCGTGAGCCCGAGGCGCCCAGCGACGGGGTGCTGCAGCGGTCAATGTTGCTGGAAGACACCCTGCGAAGCGCAACTGCCGTGCAATACCAGTACACCGGCCTGCTCAAAGATGCGTTCAACGACCCAAAACTGCGCCCCACCCTTGGCCTGCCGGAAGGCAAGACCGCGTTCCGCGATGCCACCGATCTGCTGGCCAAAACCCACGGCATACGCGCCAATGAGGCCGCCGCCCGGATGCGACTTGCTGCAGCCATGACTCCGGCCCGAGCTTCTGATCCTGAGCGTGCCGTCAATATCGGGCACACCCGGCTGCCGATTCTGGGAGCACTTCAAGGACGAGTCAATCCTTCGAAGCTGTCGTCTGCGTTAGCCATGATCGATGAGGTCGAGGCCAACGCCGAAGCTGCTGGCAAAGATGAGGAGTTTCGAGCAAAGCTGCGCAACGTCATCGAAAAAGACTTTGCTGAAAAGATCGAACAGACCACCCCCGAGGAATTCAGCCGATACGTCGGGCAGCGCAAGAAAGATTTGCTGGCCTCGATCGATCCGCCAGATAAGCAATTCACTCCACGCCAGACGGAGGCGATGCACGACGTTCGCCGCATCGGATTGGTCCGAGGTAATAAAAATGCGGTCGAGTGGCGGCTCATCACAGATGCTGAAGGTGATGAGCGCCTCCAAACGTTATTGGCCGCTGCACTCAACCCGCGCGGAAAAGACGATGGTTCCTTTGAAACCCGTAGCCGCGGCCAACGTCGGATGCATGTGCTTCGTGATGCGCTGAGCTTTGTTCTGGCGAACTTCGACAAAGCCGGATTTCGCGGAGCCAGCGGTGCGCACACGCAGATGCTGGTGATGACCGATTATGCGACGCTGCTGGAAGGTCTGCGCCAGGAGTTGGCAGAACTGCTCCCAGACTTGCAAGTGAACCAACGTGAGGCACTGTTACAAGCACACGCCAAATCCCTCCCTGCGGATGCGGACGCCAAAGTGCATCAACCAGGTGAGCCGAGTGTACCCTCGGCTCAGACCACTCATGTGGACGAACTTTTAAATGAGCCGAATCTTGATCGTTTACAACCGCGCATTTCGCAAGGCGTCTATAATAACTACATTCCACCCGAGGTTATTTTGCGCATGCGCTGCGATGTCGGAATCACCCCGGTCACGCTGACGGGCCGGCGACAAGTCTTATCGATAGGCCGTCAACAACGGCAATTCAACGATGCACTTCGCCGCGCCATTATGGCTCGCGATCGCGGATGTGCTGTGCCGGGTTGCCATATGCCCGCTTCAATGTGCGAAGTGCATCATGTGACGTATTGGTCACGCGGTGGGGAGACCAGTACCGATAACGGCGTGCTCTTGTGTTCGCATCATCACCAGGCGGTTCACGCCGGAGCGTTGAAGATTACTCGAGTCGACGGTGAGTTCCGGTTTATTCTGCATCCGCTGATCGATCCTGACCAAGTACCTCGGAAGAACTACTTTTACCAAACCTGACTACGCGTTAAGGCTGACTGTTCCAAGGATCTTGCGATTCGACAATACTGTCTCGGAAGAAGTCACGAACCTGTTGCCAGTCGACTTTCGCTTGATCCAAGTGCTTTACCATCCGAGAGATCTCTGCGTGTTGTTGCTGTCGGTGTTCGAGTGCGGCTCGGGACTGCATTCGCCGGCGGACCTCATCGTGGAGGTCCGCTAGTCGACGATCAGCTGCGTTCAGTTCCTCTAATAGTTCCCGGTCCGTGAGCTCGTGAAGGTCAGGGCCGAAACAATCCGGAGTCATCATGACGCTAGCTTAGAAGATTGCACTGACACCTAGGACGAGTCCTGGAATAACTACGAAGAGCCCTGCGAGCCAGGCGACGACGTAGAGCTTGTTTTTTGCTCCCAGGTTACCCAACCAGCTGGCCCCCATCACGGGCAACGGGCGAAGGAATGGGATCAGGAAGATGACCAGGGCTGCTAAGAGGTTGTAGAACAGGTGGACTGCTGCGGCGGTCATGGCAGCGGTGGCTTCGAAACCGGAGAACCCAAATGCTGCGATCATGGCGGTCATCGTCGTACCGATGTTGGCTCCCACCGTGAAGGGGTAGATCTGCCATAGCGAGAATTTTCCTGAAGCTGCCAGTGGGACAGCCAGCGAGGTGGTGGTCGTGGAGGACTGGACCATAACGGTGATCAACAGCCCGGAGAAAATTCCTGACAGCGGGCCGCGGCCGATGGCTTTGTGGAAGGTTTTCTCGACATTGCCCACCAGCAGAACTTTGAGCATGCTTGAGATGAACCTGATGACCAACAAGATCAGCGCCACACCGATAGCGATCATGGCGATGCCGGCCCAAACCGGTGACAGAACCGCCATGGTGACAGCTTCGACTAGGTCGGCTCCGGGGTCGGTTACGGCGCTGACGCCATTACCCAAACCGGTAAAGATCGTTGCGACGACGCCACCATCGGAACCGGTTGTGATGCCAGCGAACCAGGTCCCGATTCGCTCGAGGATCCCAAAGGCCCACTCCAGCGGGAAAAAGATCGCTACTGACAGTAGGTTGTACATGTCATGGACTGACGCGGCAGAGAAGGCACGCCGGAATTGGTTTCGGTCCCCCGCTGCTCCGAGCGAGACGAGCGTAGAGGTCATGGTGGTGCCAACATTGGCGCCAAGCAAGATGGGGATAGCTGTGGCCAGTGGTAACCCACCGGCAACCATACCGACCACAATTGAGGTGGTGGTCGACGAGGATTGAGTCAAGACGGTGGCTAGGATACCGATGACCAACCCGATCATGGGGTTTTGGGCAAAGGCGAAAATTTGTTCGGCTTGCCCACCGGTTGCCACACCGAAGCCGGAACCGATCACACTGACCGCGGTGATGAGCACGTAAACGGCGGCGACTACGGAGAGCCATTCGATAACTTTCCGGGTTCTTCCGGAGATAGGTAGGCGGTCCAGGAAGCCTGGACGCTTCAAGTTCGATTCTTCCTCGATCTGAGGTTGCGTCGAAGCGCTGTAGTGCAGAGGCTTGCGCTCCGTCGAATTATCTAGGCTCATACCTGAGATAGTCCCTTCCCTCTGGGCGGTGTCAGACTCAGTGAAACACCGGAAGGTAAACCAAAGGTTAACCTAGAGCCAATAAGCCGTTTCCAGGCGCAGCAGATGTTGAAAAATACGCGAATTTCACTCCGAATTTATAACATACCACCTAGTCAGATCATTCGATGAGGGGTTGGTCACACCAGCGGTTCAGAGTCGAAAGTAAACACTTCGTTTTCAGAATGTTCCAACAGTACACGCTCTGCATCTCTAGCACCTGTGGTTTTCGTGCGGTGCATCACTTTTACGGCTCGGTGGCGGTCAAATAGCCAACCTCGGGAAGCCGGCGAATAGCATGAAGTTAACCTGATGTTTACCTTCGGAGGATGGCGTGCAGAGTCCCGGCCGTTATGCCAGGTCTGGACCGATAATTTCGACGCTCGAACCAGTCTGGCCTTTGGTGACTTGAATGCGGTGCGGGATTTGTTGTTTCATAGACTCCACATGGGACACCAGGCCGATGAGCCGGCCGTCATCTTGCAGCGCAGCGAGCACTTCCATGACTTCTTCAAGCGTGTCAGCATCCAGCGAGCCGAATCCTTCATCGATGAATAAGGTATCCATAGCGACCCCACCGGCTTGGGCTTGGACGGCGTCGGCGAGACCCAGCGCTAGCGCCAAGGATGCCATAAAGGTTTCTCCCCCAGACAGGGTTGAAGGTGTTCGGACAGTGTCGTTGAGGTGGTCGATCACCTCAAGATTCAGCCCGGCATGTCCCCGTCCACCGTGGCCGACGGCGTGTTGGAGTTCATAGCGTCCCCCAGTCATCCCGGTGAGGCGTTCGGAGGCGTTGAGGGCAACTTGTTCGAGCCACCCGGCTAATACGAAAGAGCGCAGCGGCATGCTCACCGCGTTTTCGCCACGACCCGCAACCACATCGCTCAGGCCGACGAGTTCCTCGTACTCGGTCAGCTGTTCGGCCGAGCGTCGGCTGACTTCTAGTAGGGAATCCTGCTGGGTACGGCACTGGGTGTGCGTGGCTTGGATGCTGCCGTGCTCCCGGTTTGCCTCCGATAGTTGGGCTTCGGTTGTGCGCTGTGCTTCGTGGGCCTCATCGATGGTCTCTTGCGTGGGTGCTTCGACCCCGTCGTCGAGCAATTGCAGTCCCGCTTTGACGGCGGCCTGACCAGCTTTTTCTTCAAGCCGGTCCTTTTCGGCGGTCCATTGACGGATCAGGTCCTCGTGTTCTGCACAAATATCCGAAGCCAGAACGTGCTCTCGGGCTTCTGCGATATCAGCGAAGGCGGGGTGTTCTTCGGTCGCTGAGGCAGCCAGCGCCTCGGTTACGCGTTGACGGGCGGTGTCGTGTGTGCCGACGGCCGCGGCGACCACACCGGTCTGATCAACGATTTGCCCGACGAGTCGACGGGCTGGTTCGACCGCCGCGCGGAAGGCCGCAACGTCGTCGTAAGTTCCAAGAGCGTCAGCGAGGTGCTGTTCGGAGTCTTCGAGTTCGGCGGTCAGCGTGGTGATTTGGGTGACGACCTCAGTCCGCCGCTGCTCAGCAACAGATTTTTCGTCGCGCAAGTGCTCGATCTGGGTCTCGTGGCCCTTAATGCGCGCGCGAACGTCCTCGAGCTCTTTGACCTGCGCTTTCACTGTGGTCACAGCCTGCTTGGTTGCTGTTACAAGAGCCGTGGCATCGTCCAAGCTGAGCCCACCGGCCTCGGATTGCAGTGCCTGCAGTGTGGCGTACTGGTCCTGATACGTTTCCTCAGCGTCATTAGCTGTGCGCCGCGCGTCGATGGCTCGTTGTTCCGCTTGTTGGACGGCTTCATTGGAGATGTCCTCCAGCCCGTGCGTGGTGGCAGGTTCAGGGTGGGTCCTCGATCCGCAGACTTCACATGGCTGCCCGTCTTCCAGCTTGTCGGCCAGAAAGCCCGCGGCGGCGTCGATGCGGCGACGCGTCAAGTCCTGAAACTGCTCGAGCGCTTTGTCGGCGTGCTGCTTGGCGGTCTCCCAGGCCTTTTTGACGCGTTCGGTTTCGTCCTGGGCGGTCTCGGCTCGTTTAGCGGCGGCCTGTTTGGTTTTGGCCTCTTCAAAGCGTTGCGTGGCGATGGTCAAGTGCTGTTCCACACCGGAGAGTTCTTCGGCGCGAGACTTGTCTGTTTCCAGGTGTGTGCAGGTCGCGTCGTACTGTTCGCTCAAGCGAACGATCTGGTGAGCGAGTTCGTCGCGGGTCGTCTGCCACTGGGACAGCTGTTGCTTATTGGCAATGATGCTGGCGTGCGTCTTCTCGAGCTGCGCCAGCTGTTCCAGCGCACGGATGGCTGAGGCTTCAACGCTCTTCCAACCGTCCGAGAGCTGCTGGGTTGTGTCCTCAGCAGCGCGGAACAGGTCCTGTCCGGCGGCCCATTCCACGATGAGCTGGTCTTGTTGCGCGGTGTCGCAGTGGTGTTGGAGCTCCTCGAGCGCGGCGGTCAGGTGGGACTTGGCGGTGTCGCAGTGCTGTTGGGCATCCAGGACCGGTTTAGCACGTTGGTGCTGGGCAAGCTGTCTTTGGGCTGCGTCAACGGCTGCGGCTTGCTGATCAAGCGCGGCGCGGCGACGACGATACTCGCCTGCCTCATGCAGGTGCTCCCGTTGGTGCTCCAGTCGCTGCACGGCTTTGCGCGCGGTCTCTCGAGCGTTGCTGAGGTCCTCGACGCGACGCAGTGCGGCAGCTTCAAGCTGCATCATGATGCCCTCGAGGCGTGTAACCAAAACTTCGTCGTCTAACGCGTCTAGCTCTGTCTCTTCGGGGTCCGATTCGTCGTCGAGCGCATCGACGCCGTGCGTCTCAGCGGTGTCTATGAGGCCGGCGCGCAGAGCCTGGCGACGCTCTTGATCGGTTTCGACGGTGCCGCGCAGTTTCTTGGCCTGGGCGTTGAGGTAATCACCGATTTCGTCGAAGCGGTGAGTGTTAAACAGCTGACGTAGGATCGCCTCGCGGTCATTGCTCGAGGCTTTCAAGAAGCGCGCGAACTCGCCTTGGGGCAGCAGCACGACGGAGGTGAATTGTTCTCGACTCAGCCCGATGACGCCGCGCAAGATCTGCTGGGCCTCATCGACCCTGGTGGTCAGTTGGCGGCGTTCACCTTCGACCATCTCGACCAGGGACATCGCCGCCTGCCGGGCGACGACATCGCTGGGGTCTTTGGCGCCGCGGCGGGGCGCGTAGTGCTGCAATGTACGGTCGATAACAAACCGACGGGTGCCAAAGGAGACATCCAGCCGGATGGTCGGGGGCACACCCGGCTCGGCCAGGGTCGAGTGCAGTTCGGTATTTTTGCGGTCGTCGTCGGCCTTGCCGTATAACGCGAAGGTGATGGTGTCCAGGATGGTCGACTTGCCGGCGCCGGTGGGACCGTCCAGCAGGAACAGCCCGGCGGCGTCGAGGTTTTCGAAGCACAGGTGTTGTTGGGTCGCGTACGGGCCGATGGCCTGGAAGGTCAGTTCGTGGATGCGCATTATTTCACGTCTCCTTCTTTGACGCGGTTGACGTAGTCCAGTGCGTCACGCAGCCAGCGTTGTTCGTTGTCGGAGGCCGGGCGGTTGCGCACGTGATCGACGAAGTCCAAGACCAGGTCCATATCGGTGGTGGCTTTGGCGATGCGATCCGAGTAGGTGGTTTTGGCTTCGGTGGTCCCGGTTGGGGCCAGGATGAAGTTCAGCATCCCAGGGAACCGGGCCTTGAGCCGTCGGAAAGCGTGCGGCGGGCGTTTCGGGTCGGTCACGGTGATCTGGCACCAAGCGTCTTCGGCCCAAGCGTATTCGTCGGACTCTAACAGCGGGGTGATCTCATCTTTGAGCACCGCCAGACGTTTGAGCTGGGGGATGTCAATCGGCTCGATGGTCAGCTCGCCATCGGTGTCGATCAGCCACATGCCTTTGCGATGCGCGTGTTCCGAAAACGAGTACGCCACCGGGGATCCTGAATAGCGCACGGTCTCACTCATGGTCTGGCGGCCGTGCAGGTGGCCCAGGGCGACGTAGTCCATGCCCTCGAAAATATCGGTCGGGACCTGGCCCAGCGTCCCGACCTCGGTGCCCTCACCAATGTCGCGTTCGGATTCCGAGGCTGACGCACCGGCGGCAAACAAGTGGGCCATCATAATGTGGGTCGCATCGGTCAGGTCGCGCTGGGTGATTTCGGCGCGGACTTGGTCCATCACGTGCGTCATAATGCTGTAGTGGTTGCCGGCCACCGCAAAATCTGCCGCATGCAGGCGTGGTTCCAGATACGGCACCGTCCAGATGCACACTGGATTCGCCTCACCAAAGATCAGCGGGTCGGTGATCGCCTCGGGCATCGTGCGGATGTGGACACCGCGCATCATGCGCGACATAAAACCCAACCGGATCGCGGAGTCATGATTGCCCGAGGTTACGACGACTTCGGCTCCGGCGGCGTGGAGATCCACCAGCGCCTGGTCGAACATTCGCACCGCATCCACCGGTGGCAGCGCCCGATCATATACGTCCCCAGAAATCAGGACGATGTCGATGTCGCGTTCGGTGACGGTGTCCACGATGAAATCAATCGCGTGTTGCTGAGCCTCGAGCATGTCGGTGTTGTGAAACGAGCGGCCCAGATGCCAGTCCGAAGTGTGAAGTAGACGCATGCCATCCAGTGTAAGGCCCCGGGTGGGACACGCTAAGGTGGTGGACCATGGATAACTTCTCTTCGCGCATTGCCGGGGTGTTCTACGGAGGTGCCGCGGCCGAGGCCGCCGCCATCGAACCCGAGGGCACCGAATATTCCACCGGCACCCAACTGGGGCTCTATGTCGCTGACGGGCTGCTCGAAGTGCTGGAATGGTCCGCCCACGGTGAGGCAGCCGACCCACCGGCTGCAATCTGGTTGGCGCTGCTGCGCTGGTACAACAACCGGTACGGAACGTTTCCCGAAGGACTCCCGCCGGCCCCCGCGCGTCGCATCGATGATCACCCGGTCCACCCCGGCGACGTTGAGACCGCGACCAAAACCGGGTTGGAAGACGTAGACATGGGTCTGCCGCGCAAACCCCACGGTGTGGACGCCACCGGCACCGACGCGTTAGTGCGTGCCGCCCCGCTGGGTATGCTCCCCCAGGTCGACACCACCTGGGTCGTCACCATGTCCCGACAGGTCGCCGTGTTGACCCACGGGGACTGGCTCACCCCGACGGCCTATGCGTTGCTCATCCACCACATCATCACCGGCAAAAGCTTCATCACCGCGGTCACCGAGACTCTGACGTGGCTGGACGAGCAACAAGACGGCAACGACCTAGCCCAGCAAATCCGCACCGGACTGTCCGAAGGCATCGATTCCCCCGTGACAGCCCGGCACGTGTTACCGGCGGCAATTCGCGCGGTGGCCGATACCTTAGAACAAGCCGTCGCGCCCGAACAGCTCTTTGGTGCCGCCGTAACTCAGGCGGTGCAGTACGGCGGTAAGACCCAGGCCACCGCCCTGTTGGCTGGGCAAATGGTCGGCGGGTTACTGGGCAATACCGCCACGGGCACCCCGTCATATTTGAACCATTACATAGCACTGGAAGAAACCGTTGACCGCTGGATTCATTTCACCACTGAAAGTTCTTGACCGGCCCGGACAGTCGGCGTAGCGTCAAAGCACTCGCTGCGCCGTCCTGACGCCAGAGTCAGGTGTTTCGTGCGTGGTGGTGGCACGGAAGGCCCGACGATGACGATCAGATCCTTAGACACCGATCCCACACAACTTACCCTCACCGTCGTGGCGGATTTTCCCGTGCCGGTGCATCGACTCTGGGATGCCTATGTGGATCCCCGGCAACTGGAAGCGTTTTGGGGTCCACCGACCTGGCCGGCCACCTTTACCCAGCACGGGTTTCGACCCGGCGGTCGCTCGGCGTATCTGATGACCGGGCCCGATGGCGAACAAACCTTTGGGTACTGGCAGTTTCACAGCGTGGACGCACCCCATGGCTTCGAGGTCGTCGACGGTTTTGCTCACGCCGATGGCACCGCCAACGACCAGTTCCCCACTGTCCGCACGATCTATACCTTTGAAGAATCCACGTTAGGTTCGTTGGTGACGGCGACCTCGCACTTCTCTTCGGCCCAGGATATGGAACAGCTGATGGCCATGCAGATGGTCGAAGGCTTACGCGCAGCGATGGGTCAGATGGATGCGGTGGTGACCGATGAGTCGACCTACTCGGCCAGTCACATCGCCCA
>CALBOC010000358.1 GCA_937896705.1 uncultured Micrococcaceae bacterium
AGATGGATGCGGTGGTGACCGATGAGTCGACCTACTCGGCCAGTCACATCGCCCAATTGCAGTTTCTGAACGACACCGTGATTCGGGTCAGTCGAGTGATTCGGGCACCGATCGACAAAGTCTGGGCGGCCCACCACAACCCGGAGTTAGTACGTCAATGGATGTTGGGCCCCGACGGCTGGGTCATGACGACCTGTGATGTCGCCCAGCAGGTTGGTGAGTCTTACCGGTACGAATGGGAAACCGTCGAAGGCACCGACCGGTTCGGTTTCACCGGCGAGCTGTTAGCCTTCGATGCGCCGTATCATTTCATCACGACCGAACGGCTGCTGGGCGTCGAGGGAGCCAGTACGACCAATGAAGTCAACCTCGCAGAGATCAGCCAGGGCACACTGGTCACCACCGTCATCGAGTACCCAACGACGGAATTACGCGATGTGGTCATCGATACCGGGATGGTCTCCGGGATGGAAGATAGTTACTCCCGGCTGGAATCCCAGATCGTCGCGCGCTAATGAAGCGTTGCCTAGACAACGCTGGCGTGGGGCCAGTTCTCATTGAGCATGAGTAAAAATTCCGGTTCGGTGACCAACACGATGTTCTGGCCCTGCTTGCGACGCTGAATCACATCGCGCATCTTGCGTTGCTGTAACCGCGGATCGGTTTCGACGTCGACCAGATCTTCGGCGCGGATACCGTCGCCAATCACGACCATGGTTGTGGAGGCACCGATCCGAGACTGTGTTTGCGCGCCGTAGGCGGCGGCCTGATTTTTGGCCTCCTGGCGCGACAGTCCCATCATGCCGGTGAACACCACGTGGTGCCCATACAGCGGATGGCGCGGGTCGGCCTGTTCATTGGCCGGTGGGTTGGTGCCCTCGTTGGGCCAGCGGATCAGATCGGGTAGCTGATCGACGGAGACCGCACCATTGTTGGCGTCAAACATCCCGGGCATGGTCATCGCGTGTCTGGTCGGACGCGACAAGTGCGTGCCAACATCGCGTGGCCGGAGCACTCTGCGCTGCATGCCGGAAGCCTCCAGCAGCGCATCTACTGATGCGGCGGTCAGTCGTGCGGCGACATCCACGACGATGGCCGCGGCGGCTTTGGCGTCTTCCAACGCGTTGTGGTGGTTTTGGATGACAAAACCGGCTTCGGCTGCCGCAGAAGGTAGCGCGTGCGAGGCCAGTTGATAGTTTTTGCGCGACATGGTCAAGGTGCAAGCGAATTCCATGCGCGGGATGGGCCGGTTGGAGACTTCCAGCCCCGATTCAATCACGCCAATGTCGAAGCCAGCGTTATGGGCCACGACCACGTCATCGTCGATGAAGGCATAGAGGTCGTCGAAGTGTTCGGCAAATGCCGGTGCATCGGCGACCGCGTCGGGGGTGATGCCGTGGATGGCCACGTTGCGCGGGTCGAACCGGTCAAAGCCGGTTGGCGGTTTCAACAGTGTGTAGTGCGTGTCGACGAGTTGGCCGTTGCGGTATTTGACCGCACCGATGGCACAGGCCGAGCCGCGAAACCCGTTGGCGGTTTCGAAGTCTATTGCGGTGAAGTTCATGCGTTGTCGAGCACACCTGCCAAGACCGGTGCCAGCGCGCGGAAGGCTTTGCCGCGATGCGAGATTTCGTTTTTCGTTTCGGGATCCAGTTCGGCCGCGGTTTTGCCCAGGTGCGGGATTTCCACGATCGGGTCGTAGCCGAAGCCGTGTTCACCGCGGGGTTCGAAGGTCAGGTCTCCGGCCATCCGACCCAGTTCTACGTGGCGGGTTTGGCCATCTGGCGTGGCGAACGCAGCGGCACAAACGAACGCGGCGCCACGGTGTTCGACATCGATATCCGACAGCTGGGCCAACAGCAGGTCCATGTTGGCTTGGTCATCGCCGTGTTTGCCGGCCCAGCGCGCCGAGAAGATCCCGGGTGCACCGTGCATGACGTTGACGGTCAGTCCCGAATCGTCGGCCACCGCGATCAGCCCGGTGGCAGCGGCCGTCTGGGTGGCTTTTTTCAGGGCGTTGGCCTCAAAGGTAATGCCGTCTTCGACGACATCAGGGGCGTTGACGGTTGCCGCATCGACAATTTGGGCGGGGTCCAGCGTCGGGATGGCTTCGGTCAAAATCGCGCGAAGTTCTGCAAGTTTGCCGGCGTTATTCGAAGCCAGCACTATGAGGGGCTCCATGAACTACTCCTGTTCGGCGGGCTGGGCTGGTGCTGCTGCGGTCAGGGCTGCCTGTTGGATCTGGGTCAGCTGGGCGGTCCCGGCGACGGCTAAATCCAACATTGCATCGAGTTGAGCGCGACTAAACGGTTGTTCTTCGGCGGTGCCTTGAATTTCGATAAATTCCCCGTCGCCGGTGGTCACGACGTTCATGTCGGTGTCGGCGCGCACGTCTTCCTCGTAGGGCAGGTCTAACAGCGCGGTGTCTTCGATCATCCCGACCGACACTGCGGCCACCGAGCCGGTCAGTGGCGTGGCGGTCGACCGAATGATGCGTTGATCACGCGCCCATTCCACGGCCTGGGCTAACGCGACCCAGGCGCCGGTGATGGCGGCGGTGCGGGTCCCGCCGTCGGCCTGGATGACGTCACAGTCGACCACGATGGTGTTCTCGCCCAAGGCTTTGGTGTTGACGACCGCGCGCAGACTGCGCCCGATCAGCCGAGAAATTTCTTGGGTGCGGCCCGAGACCTTGCCGCGCACGGATTCGCGCGCGGTGCGTGACCCGGTGGCTCGGGGTAGCATCGCGTATTCGGCTGTGACCCAGCCGCGGTTTTTGCCTTTGAGCCAGCGTGGCACACCTTCGGTAAAGCTGGCGGTGCATAAGACTTTGGTGTTGCCAAAGGTCACGATGGCAGAACCTTCAGCGTGAGCGGACCATCCGGTTTCAATCGAAACCTCTCGGAGTTGGCCCGGGGTGCGGTCATCGGCGCGAGTGAACAAACATGCTCCTTTTAGACGGTGTAGGTGACGCCTGAGACGGCGACTGCCAATTGTCCATCATAGGTGGTGCGGGCTTCTTGCGAGGTGACCAACGGATCATTCCACACCGGAATATGGGTCAGCAATAACCGTCCCACGCCGGCGGCGGTCGCCATTTCGCCGGCGCGTTTACCGGTCAGGTGCACACCGTCAATGGCATCATCGCGGCCTTCATGGAAGGCGGCCTCGCACAGGAACAGATCGGCACCGGTCGCGGCTTCGACCAGCCCGGGGGCCGTGTCGGTGTCACCCGAATACGTCAGCACGGAGGTTTGGTTACCGTGGGCGGTCGGCTCGGTGGCCTCGACGCGTAGCGCGTAGGCCTCATCGATGGGGTGACGCACCGGATACGGCGTGATGGTGAACGGGCCGATGCGCACGGGCTGGCGAACCTGCCAGTCGCGGAAGTCAAAGTCCGGGTGCATCCCGGGGTCGGGGTCAAGACCGTAGGCAACGGCGATGCGGTCGGCGGTGTCGGCCGGCCCGTAGACGGGGATGCGGCCAGCGTCCCACCCGTTGGGGTTCCAGCGCACGACAATGTGCAGTCCGCACAGGTCCATGAAGTGATCGGGATGCAGATGCGATAACAAAATCGCGTCGATATCTTCAAGGGCCACGTAGCGTTGGAGGGTGCCCAGCGCGCCGTTACCCATATCGAGGATGATGCGCCAGGTTTTGGGCGCCCCGTGCTCATCAACCCCGTTGGCTGAGACCAGGTAGCACGAGGCCGGGGATCCCGGTCCGGGAAAGGAGCCTGATGCGCCAATGATGGTGAGCTGCATGTCCTCGTCTCCTATGCGCTAGCGTGCCGCAGATTGACTGCGCGGGGCGGTGATTACCGACAGTGTACCGGTCGGGAATTGCTCAGCGACCGTACGAATTTGAGTTACGCCGCCGACCTCAGGACCCAAAAAGCGCTGTGCCAGTTGGGCGAAGCTGCCCGGATCACCGGTGGACATGAACTTGTGGCGTGAGCCCGCAGGCGGGTTGTGGCTGGCTGCACCGGCCGGGTTTTCCAGGCCGTGCCGAACCAATTCGCGGTACACCGCCCGTGCCGTCGACTCCGAGGAGGTGACTAAGTTCACCTGTTCCCCCATGACGTAGCTGATGACCCCGGCCAGCAACGGGTAGTGCGTACACCCCAATATCAAGGTGTCCACATCGGCGGCTTTGAAGGGCGCCAGGTACTGTTCTGCCACGGACAACAGCTCCGGGCCCGTGGTGATACCTCGTTCGACGAATTCCACGAACCGCGGGGCGGCCGACGAAGTGATTTCCAGCTGCGGCGCGGCGGCAAACATATCTTCGTAGGCCCCCGAGGAAATCGTCGCCTCGGTGCCAATGACACCGACCTTGCCGTTCTGGGTCGAGGTCACGGCTCGCTGCACCGCCGGTTGAATAACCTCGACCACCGGGATCCCGTAGGCCCTGGTGTAGCGTTCGCGAGCGTCGCGCAGCACCGCGGCCGTGGCCGAGTTACACGCGATGACCAGCAGCTTGACCCCGGCGTCAACCAGTTCGTCCATGATCGTCAGCGCCAGCCGACGGACTTGGGCGATCGGCTTAGGACCATACGGGGTGTGGGCCGTGTCGCCGACGTACACGATGTCCTCGTCTGGAAGCTGATCAATCACGGCCCGTGCCACGGTGAGCCCGCCCACACCCGAATCGAAAATACCGATGGGCGCTTGAGGGTTTGGCTTGGTCACGATAAATCTCCGATCATTGCCTGCATCAAGGTTTCTTGCAGCCAAGACACAAAGTTGTATAACAACGCCATGTAGCTTTCGACATCGGTTGCCTGGTCTACCGAGCCGATGCGGTGGACCCGTTCGGCGTCGCGTTCGGTTTCAATGTTCAACCGCGACGATAACACCAATCGCACCTGATTCAGGGCACGGCTAAACGCTTCGGCTTCCTTTTGCGTCAGCATCAGCGACCCGGACTGTATCAAGGCATAGGCCCGCTGCAGGTCGGCGATCTTTTCCTGACGAATGTCATCTTGGGCCAGCTGCCGGAACTGTTCGGAGCCGGCGTCTTCGTCCTGATCAGACCGAGCATCGGGCAATAAGCGCTTGACGGCAGGATCCGAGAGGTCGATGTGAACTTCATCGTCGGTGAGCGATCCCACAAGATCCCAGAACGCAACATCGGTGGGTGAGTCGTTGTCTTGAGCCGGGGCATCGGGCAGCTGGGCGGTCTCCGCGGCTGGTCGAAACCGGTCGAAGAATTTGGGTTTATCATCTTCCAGCGGCTCATCGGCCGGGCTAACTCCGCCCAGCAGAGTTAACACGTCGGAAAATAACGAGCGAAGAATCTGGCGTTCGGGTTTCTCAAGATAGGCGGAGTACCCGCGCAGCGTGGATTTAAAAGCTAGTGCCATAAGGTGTTAGGTGTCGCATCCTCTAGTTGTTCTGCTCGTAGGTCGCCCACAAACCATACCCGTGCAGTGCGGCCACGTGTCGTTCCGCCTCTTCTTTGGTGCCCTGGGCTACGACGGCTTTGCCTTCGTTATGCACCTGCAGCATCAGCCGGTGCGCCACCGCCGAGGAAAACCCAAAGTAGGTGCGGAACACATAGGTGACATAACTCATCAGATTCACCGGGTCGTTCCAGACGATCACCTGCCACGGGTGGGTCGTAGCGGATAGCTCTTCGACGGCAAGATCTGGGTCGACATCAACTGCACTGGTAACGGACATGCCCCATATTCTAGGCAACAACTTGGCACAGCGTGGGCTAATTCGTTACCGGCAAGGCCAAAATGTGTTCTCATCGGGCACAACGGGCTAGTGTTGGATGCGTGAGTAACACACATCGCGGCAATAGCCCCACCTCGTTTTTCACCGACCACTACGAATTGACCATGGTGGACGCGGCTCGCAAAGCCGGTACCGCCGACCGCAAAGCGGTTTTTGAGTTATTCGCTCGCCGACTCCCGACCGGGCGAAGATACGGGGTCAGCGCAGGTCAAGGCCGGTTTCTAGAAGGACTGGCTAATTTCCGCTTTGATGATGAACACCTGGGCTTTTTGTCTGACCATCAGGTGGTCTCCGACGACACCCTGAATTGGTTAGCCCAGTACCGGTTCACCGGCGACATCTATGCCTATGCCGAAGGTGAACCGTATTTCCCGTTCTCTCCGATCATGCAGGTCGAAGCGACATTCGCCGAAGCAGTCATTCTAGAAACCTACCTGTTATCGGTGCATAACTACGACACCGCGGTGGCATCAGCCGCCTCCCGCATGACCCGTGCTGCCGGTGGTCGTCCCTGCATCGAAATGGGATCGCGTCGTGCCCATGAAGAAGCCGCCGCCGCCGCAGCTCGCGCAGCCGCTATCGCCGGCTTCGGGTCAACCTCGAACCTCGCGGCGGGGTTACGGTACGGCATCACGACCGCCGGGACCGCTGCCCACTCTTTTACTTTGCTCCACGACGATGAACGCGCCGCGTTCCAAGCCCAGGTGGATGCTATGGGCAATAAAACGTCCCTGTTGGTCGACACTTATGACATTGCAACCGGCATCCGCAACGCGGTAGATGTCGCCGGCCCTGAGCTCGCCTTTGTGCGGATCGACTCGGGCGACCTCTTAGAAGAAGCCCACCACGCCCGGCGGTTGCTCGATGACCTCGGCAATACCAACACCGGCATCGTCGTCACCTCCGATCTCGACGAGTACGCCATTGCCGGACTGCGTTCTGCTCCGGTCGATTCCTATGGGGTGGGCACCCAACTGGTCACCGGCTCCGGGGCCCCAACGGCTTCGCTGGTCTATAAACTCACCACCCGACAGGATGCCCACGGCAACTGGGTTGATGTGCAGAAAGAAGCCGAAGGCAAAGCTAGTCGCGGTGGGCGCAAGTACGCGACTCGCCGCTATGAAAATGGCGTTGCGGCCGCAGAAGTTGTCATTGCCAGTGATGAACCGAAGTGGGATAAACATCACCGTCCCCTGGTGCACAAGGTGGTCGATCAAGGTGAGGTCAACACCGAGCACATCGGTGCGGGCGCGGTCGAACGCGCCGCAGCACGCCACGAAGAGGCGGTCTCCGCACTGCCTCCGACCGCTCGTCGATTACAAGATGGTGAACCCGCCATTCCCACCGAATTTCAACTACACTAGGCTTCCCGGTCACCTAAACCGGACACTACACTCCAACACAAAGGATTCATCACCATGCACGCTCTGATCATCGTGGATGTCCAACAGGACTTTTGCGAAGGCGGCACCCTCGCGGTAGAAGGCGGGGCGCAGACGGCTGCGTTGATCACCGAATATATGAACCAGTGCGGCGACAAATATCATGTTGTTGCCACGACACGTGACTGGCATATTGACCCGGGTCCGCATTTTTCTGAAACACCCGATTACGAAAACACTTGGCCGATACACTGCGTCGCCGGCAGCCCCGGAGCGGAACTCCACGAGAACTTAGATACCGAAGAGATTGTGGCCGAGTTTCTCAAGGGCCAATACAACGACGGTTACTCGGGCTTCGACGGGGTGCTCGGTGAGCCAGATATTGTGCGAAGCCAGGACGGCATGGCTGGCCCGTACGGGGCGACTGCTGCAGCGGCAGCCGCAACCGGCGACAACTCCATCACCATGGACGACTGGTTGCGCGAACACAATGTCGAACGCATCACGGTTGTCGGAATCGCCACAGATCATTGCGTGCGAGCCACCGCGATCGATGCTTCTGATGCGGGCTACGAGGTGCGCGTTCTAACGAACCTGACCGTCGGGGTATCCGAAGACTCAATCGACGCTGCGTTAGATGAAATGGAAGACGCCGGCGTGATGCTCTCTGAATGGCCTGGTGCAGACGCCTTCGCGCACTAACATCATGGATGAACACCGTGCTGGTGGCAGCGTGAGCTAGCGCCAGCACGGTGTTCTTTTGACATCATTCCGGGGGGCTTTAGTAATTTCTTTGCGTCCTGCTCACGTGCTGTGGATTGCGCCCGTGCTTGTCCACAAGACACCCGCCTTCCCTTATCGTGTCCCACCCGGTAACTAGGATGGGAGCATGGAAACAGCAGTTGAGATCGCAGATCGGGTCCAGGAGTTCATCGACTACCTGACCTCGTTGCCGCCTGCTGGGTCCGAGGAAGACAACATTGATCGGCTCCAGCATTTGGAGCGTGCTAAACGGGCGTTGGCTGCCGCCCAAGCCACGGCGGCGAATGCGTTTGTGGAACAGCGCAGGGCGAATGAGGCCGGGCTAGGGGTCACGACCTCTGAACAGCTCAAAGGCATTGAGGCCGAAGTCGGCCTGGCCCGTGGGGAATCCCCATTTGTGGGGGCCGCGCTGACGCATACGGCCACCGCGCTGTGTACCGTATTGCCCAATACCCGGGCTGCCTTGGCTGCGGGGCGCATGAGCGAGTACCATGCCCGAATCGTGGCCGAACAAACCACCCACCTCTCAAATGCTCACCGCCGGGAGGTGGATGCCCGCATTGCCCACCGCCTCGGTAAAGCCTCCAGCTCCCAGTTACGCAAGCTGATTCTGGGGCATGCTTACCGGTTGGATCGGGCAGCTGCCGAGCAGCGGGCTGCGGATAACGCTCGCCAGCGGCGTCGGGTGACCATGGACCCAGCCGGTGACGGGATGTGCTACCTCACCGCCGAACTACCCACCCATCAGGCGGTAGCGGTCATGGATGCGCTGCAAAAGTTGACGAATAAACGCCTCGCCGCCTACCGGAGTGCAGCCGAAGCCGATAGCGCCCACGGTGAGACTGAGGAGGCTACGCCAAGTCGTGATCAAGTCATGGCCGATGTGTTCGTGGAACGGCTGACCGGCCAGACCACCGCCACCGGGGTGAC
>CALBOC010000359.1 GCA_937896705.1 uncultured Micrococcaceae bacterium
AAAACCCCGACCACACTCGCGGTCACTCCCCACCATCCTGGACCCAATACATGTCCGAAGCCGTCAACATCGGTGCCATCCGACCCCAAGATGCCGCCCCCTTAGCCTGTGACAGTAAGCTGGTGGGTCAGATCTGGAATGGCCACCACGACGTCCTCGCCCAATACCGGGCCCACCGACTCTTCACCCCAACCCAACGCCGAGCCATCCTAGCCCGAGACCGGGGCTGCCAAGCCCCCGGGTGCACCATCCCAGCCGTCTACTGCCAAATCCACCACATTGTGGAATGGCTCAACCACGGCACCACCAACACCGACAACGCCATCACCCTATGCGCCCACCACCACGCAGCAGTCCACAACGGCAAATGGACCATCCGCAAACACCACGACACCACCTTCTTCCAACCAGCACCCTGGCTCGACCCCACCCAACCCCTACTCCGAAACCTCTACTGGGCGCTTTAAACGCTGATGGCCGCGATTCCTATACAGAATCACGGCCATCAGAAGGCAAATTTAGTAGCGGTAATCTTCTGGTTTGAACGGACCTGCTACATCTACACCTAGGTATTCGGCCTGGGTCTTGGACAGCTCGGTCAGCTTCACACCTAGAGCATCTAAGTGCAAGCGTGCGACCTGCTCGTCCAGAAGTTTCGGCAAGACGTGCACACCGATGTCATAAGTCTTCCCGGTAATCGAGCCTGCACCACCTTCGGCATTGAATAGTTCAATCTGAGCCATGACCTGGTTCGTGAATGAAGCAGACATGACAAACGATGGGTGCCCAGTGGCATTACCCAGGTTCAGTAGGCGACCTTCGGACAGCACGATGATCGAACGCTCTTTGTCCGTGCCCTTATCAAATACCCACTCATGAACCTGCGGTTTGATCTCAATTTTCTCGACACCCGGGATACGAGCCAGACCAGCCATATCGATTTCATTGTCAAAGTGGCCGACGTTACCGACGATGGCCTTATCCTTCATCTGCAACATGTGCTCGGCCATAATGATGTCGCGACCACCCGTAGTGGTGATAAAGATATCTGCGGTCTCAACGACATCGTCCAGCGTAGCAACCTGATAGCCGTCCATGGCAGCCTGAAGTGCGATGATTGGATCAATCTCAGTGATGATGACCCGGGCGCCTTGGCCACGGAACGCATCGGCTGCACCTTTACCAACGTCCCCGTACCCAGCGACGACGGCGACTTTACCACCAAGCAGCACGTCGGTTGCGCGCATGATGCCGTCCGGCAGCGAGTGCCGGATGCCGTACTTATTATCGAATTTCGATTTGGTGACCGCGTCGTTGACGTTGATCGCCGGGAACAATAGCTCACCGGATTGGAACATCTGGTTGAGTCGCAAGACACCGGTCGTGGTTTCTTCAGTCACGCCGCGGAGATTTTTGGAGATACGGGTCCAGCGCTGGCTGTCAACTTCAAGCGACTTGCGCAGGGTTTCCAGAATAACTTTGTATTCGTCCGGATCGTCTTCGCTGGCGGCTGGCACCATGCCGACGCCTTCGAACTCGACGCCTTTGTGAACCAACATGGTGGCGTCACCACCGTCGTCAAGGATCATGTTCGCACCTAGGCTTGGATCCTCTTGGGCACCTGGCCACAGGAAGATCTGCTCAGCAGCCCACCAGTACTCCTCCAGGGTTTCGTTCTTCCAAGCGAAGACTGGCACACCATTTGGTTTTTCGGCCGTGCCGTCCCCCACCACAATGGCAGCAGCGGCTTCGTCCTGGGTGGAGAAAATGTTGCACGATGCCCAGCGCACTTCGGCGCCCAGGGCGGTTAAAGTTTCAATGAGCACCGCGGTCTGCACGGTCATGTGCAGCGAACCGGCGATCCGTGCGCCTTTGAGCGGCTGCGACTCACCGTATTGTTCGCGCAGTGCCATCAGGCCTGGCATTTCGTGTTCGGCAAGTCTGATCTGGTGGCGGCCGGCTTCGTGCAGATTGATGTCGCGAATTGCGAAATCGAAGGCGGCGCCTGGGACGGTCTCTTGATTCGAAAAAGCCGAGTCAACGGCAGGCGTAGTAGTCATGTTGATTAACCCTACTTGGTCCAACGCCCGGCGCGGTCACCGGTGCAACGCGGGGTCACAAAGTTCAACTAAAATTTACTCGCCACGGACCAGGCGCAAGATGCGGGGACTCTCAGTCATCGGGGTCGGGCGGGTCGGTGCGACGGAACGGTCCACCGGGCGGACGGTCCCGGAACTGGCATCGGCGGGCTTGGGGGCCGCATCCTCGGCGTTCACCGCGTTGGCAACGGCCAACAGGTCATCGTCGTCTGTGAGACCCTCGATGAGTTGCAGAAATTCCCACCCGATCGGCGCGGTGAATTGTCGAGCGTGCTTGACGCATAAATCGTGCGCGTGAGGTTCGGCGCGCTGGGACATCGGACCCAAGACTACGGTCGATTCAGCGTAGTTAAACGTCAGCGTTGCAGCAGCAGAATTGGAGCAAGCGGTCTTGGTGCATAGTCGTTGAGTTCCCACAACAGCTGACTCTAGCGTACAGGTGGTATTCAGCTTGTTAGGGTTGGGGTGTGGCTGGCTACTTTTCTCGCGATCGACATGGTCGACGAACCGCGCGTAACGACCGATTCGAACGCGCACTTGGTATTGCGCACCGGTGGTTTCTGGACCGAGTGGGAGCAGTAGCCACGGTCCAGTACCTCACGGCGCCGGTGGATTTGGCGTGGTGGCAACCGGGAACACGGGCACCACTGATTTCGGGTGGGATCAATGCCGACGGGACGGTCGCGTTGACGCTGTACCGAAAGCTCATTGAGTTCAAGGTCACAGACGACACGTACCTGCCCGAGGTGCTCTACGAACTGCTCATCACCGAGTGGGCCGCGCTGACTGGTAAAACTGTGGCCGAGGTTGACCCGGAATTTTAGTACCCGATCCGCACGGGCAGCCCGGAGCGGGTCTCGGCCGCGGTATTGACCGGCATCGCAGAAACGCCGGCTGAGGAGTCAATCAGCACGCCCGCGTGCACCGAGTTTGCACCCGTTTCGACCAGGTAGGCTGCGGCGTCGTTGTCTTGGAACGTTACGGCGGTGTTGGCGGCGAGTTCTTGGGTGCTGGTGTCGCCCGGTTCGCCATTTTCGTCGACCGGGGTGATCGAGACCGTAGCTTCGGCATCGGAAGTCAGCACCAGTTCTGCTTCGGGGTCGGCCAGGGCCGGTAGCGCGACTAAGGTTTCGCCGCGGATGGGGTCGGTAGAGGGCATGTAAGCGGTGTCGATGGCCTGGGTGTTGGCGTCTTCGTCGTCGGCGGCCGGGTTGAAAACCAGCGAGGTGGCCGAGGCGATGATGTTGGAATCTGCGTCGATGGCTATCGCGTAAGTGCGGAGTTCAACACCGCCCAGATCCACGGTGGTGGTCCCGCCGGCTGCAAGTTCCACGGCTGATGGGTCATCGGGTAGGTCGGCGTGTTGGACTTTGGCTGCTGGGACGACCGCGACGCGGTGGCCGGCCAGGCGGGCACGCCAACACAAGTCAACCGTTTGGGCGATGTCAGGGGTCAGCGGATCGAATCCGTTGAGGTCGTTGAAGAGCTCTGTTTGGACGAGCATGCCGGGCAGCGAGACCGCGAACACGTCGGTGCGGTGGTCATATTGTCCCTGATCCAGCTCATTGGGTTCCATCAGCGACACGATCTTGCCGCTGTGGGCCACGGATAATCCGACATTGATCAGTTTGCGATCTGCCAGTTGCTTCGCCCCGGCGATGGCGACGAACGGGGAAATTTCGACGGCATGTAATTGGTGGGCCAGGCTGGTCTCGGATACCACGGTGTCACCGGTTAAAAACCACAGCCAGGACTGATCGTCGATGCGGTCCTGGTCGGAGGTCATCTCACCTAGTTAGTCAACCAAGGTGGTGTTGGTGTCGCGCACCACGTGGTGATATTCGAACTCGGCTTCAGTCATGAACCGATCGAGGTGCTCCAGGCTTGCCGGCTCGACGGTGGGTTCGGTCACGACGACCGCAGTATCGATCCCCACGATGCCGTTGATGGCGGAGCTAAAGACTTCGGTCGTAGCTAGTGCGGGATCCTCTAGGAAGAAGACCCCGGTGACGTGGTACTGAGCCAACAGTTAGAGAGATTTCTTGCGGAGCCTGCGACGTTCGCGTTCTGACATGCCGCCCCAGATCCCGAAGCGTTCGTCGTTGGCTAGTGCGTATTCAAGGCATTCTTGTCTGACGGGGCAAGAGCCGCAAACTTTCTTCGCGTCGCGGGTGGAGCCACCTTTTTCGGGGAAAAACGCTTCAGGGTCCGTTTGGGCGCACAGCGCATCGGCCTGCCAGGCCAGCTGGCCCT
>CALBOC010000360.1 GCA_937896705.1 uncultured Micrococcaceae bacterium
ATCGACAGCACGAACACCGAGTGGGGGAGCACGGTGATCAACTGGCCCATGTTGAGCGCCTGGAGCCCGGGGATCGCGGCTTGTTCGAACGGGTCGTCGAGTTGGCTTCGAGCTTCGGTCGCGCCGGTCACCAGGCGGTTGATCATCAGGTTCGAGATGTTGCCGACGGTCATCGTGACGATCGTGAATCCGGCGATTCGGCCGGTGTGGCGCAGCCCCATGCCCTTCCAACCGAACTTCGGTTTGAGTCCTAAGCCCAGGCGCTTCAGGGGCCAGAACAACACGACGGCTTGGATAATGATGCCCAGGGTGTGGCCGCCGGCCAGGATGACCGTGTGGGTCGAGGTCCATTCGAGGTATTGTTCTGCGTCGGGGATGGCCGTATAGGCGCCAAACGTGGCGATGTAGAACAGGATGAACCCGATGGCCACCACGTTATTGGCCACCGGAGCCCACATATAAGCACCGAAGCGGCCGTGGGCATTGAGCACCTGCCCGATGACCGCATACATTCCGTAAAAGAAAATTTGCGGCAGCGTCCAATAGGCGAACGCCGTGCCCAGGGCCAGCTTGGGGTCCGACCAGTTCAGGGTCAACGCTTCGATAATGGGCGCGGCCAGCAGCGTGATCGCAATCGTAAACGCCCCGATGATGATCGCCGCCAGGGTGATCAGTCGCGAGGTGTAATCCGCACCGCGGTCGGCCTTCTTGGCTTGTTTGATGATCTGGGGGACCAGCACCACATTGAACACGCCCCCGGCCAGCAACATGTAGATGACGTTGGGGATCGTGTTGGCGGTTTCAAAAACGTCCGAGACTAATGCGGTTGACCCAATGGCCACATAGAGCAGCGAGCTGCGGACGAAGCCCAAGACTCGCGAGACGATCGTGCCCGAGGCCATGATGGCCGAGGCTTTGGCGCCGGCCTCTCGAGTGCGTGAGGCGTCCTGCGGGTCGTGTGGGGGCTGTTCAGCCTGGCGGGTTTGGGTCATGTGTTTGGTTTGCGGCGTTTCTGAAACAAGGCGGCAGACGGTTTTGGGATGCTCGGCTGCTGCGGAGGCTCGGGGTCCGATTCCGGGACGGAATCCTTGGGTACATTACCAGTGCTGGCTAAGGATTGCTCGGACCCCGGTCGCGTGGGAGCCGCAACATCTTGAGGCTCAGCCGCGGCCCGCTGGCACGTGGGTTCTTCCGAAGGGCACTGCTGGTGTGCAGTGTCCGTTGACGCCGGTTCGTGCGAGTTATTCGTTGAGGGGACGGCCTTCGACTGGGTCGGCTGTTGCTGGGCGCGGGCGAGTTTTTGCGCCAGTTCATAGGGCGTCGGCGGCTTTTTGACCGCCTCGGCGTCGTCGTTGCGGAACTGCGGTGGAATCAGCCCGGAGGGTAATCTGCGAATCATCGGGACCACCCGGCGTGGCCGGATGGTCGGCGGTGGCGGGGTGATGTCGAAGAACTCGGCCATCATCTCGCGGGCGAGTTCTACGATGCGCCGCTCATTAAGGAATGTCAGCCGCCCGGTCAGGCGATCCACATCAACCCAGGCGACGTCGACGGCTTCTTGGTCGGGGTCGTTTTCGATGGTCAGTTCCCCGCCGGTGGCGCGCAATAAGAAGTGGTGGACGGTTTTGTGGATGCGCCGACCCGGCACGGTAAAGGTGTATTCGATGTGACCCAGCTCGGTCAGGATGTCACCCGAGATCCCGGTTTCTTCTGCGACCTCGCGCATCGCGGCTTCGTGGTGGTCTTCTTCACCCTCGGGATGGCCCTTGGGCAGGACCCATTCGAGTCGTCCTCCGCGGTTGTAGCGTGCAATAATGGCTACTTGATGAGCTCCACGGTGTTCGCGCACGACCATGCCGCCGGCGGAAATCTCTCGTACAGTGGGTATTTGACCGGATGTATCTGGTCGAAGCCGCCCCGTTTGTGCATCCCGTCGGACGCGCCGACGTGCGGACGCACTCGTGCCCCAGACATTGGGTGGGGTGCGATCAGCGGCACCGCGGGCACGGTTGGACATATAATCCACTCTAGCCCGTCACACACTGCGCGGTAGTCCTGTACGCAATCGGGGATCGCCGCGGCCTGAAAAAATTTATCCCTCAACCGGAACGAATACGTAAAGACCACCATGTCGAAGAACTCCTCCACGCGCTATGCAACCGTGCCGCTGCCGGCCGGTTTCCCCGACGACGTCACCCTGCCCAAATTCGTGATCGAACTGGGCAAGCGCTTTGACGACGCCGGATACGAACTCGCGCTGGTGGGCGGACCCGTCCGCGACATGTTTCTGAGCTCGACCGTGACCGATTTGGATTTCACCACCGACGCGAAACCCGAGGCCATTCAACAGGTGTTGACCGGGTGGGCGCACACCCAGTGGGATATCGGCGCGGCGTTTGG
>CALBOC010000361.1 GCA_937896705.1 uncultured Micrococcaceae bacterium
GGAGAACTCGTTCGCATTATGAATGAGACTCCAGATGGTGATTATCAGACCTACAAGGCTGAGTCCGGTGGCTTCGTGCGTGAGCACTTCTTCGGCCGTTCTTCGACGACTAAAGAGCTCGTCGCTGACATGACCGACGATGAAATTTGGGGCCTGAAACGCGGTGGCCACGACTACAAGAAGGTCTACGCGGCCTACAAGGCAGCTGTCGAATACAAAGGCCGCCCCACTGTCATTTTGGCCCACACGATTAAGGGTTACGGCCTGGGGACCGGCTTTGAGGGTCGCAACTCGACCCACCAGATGAAAGAACTGTCGATCGACGAGATCAAGGTCTTCCGCGATCGCCACCGCATCCCGATTTCCGACGAAGAAATCGAAAAAGATCAGTACGCCATGCCGTACTACCATCCGGGCCCGGATGCACCGGAAATCAAATACCTTCAAGAACGCCGCAAGCAGCTTGGCGGTTATGTCCCGGAGCGTCGCAAGAAATACGCGCCACTTCCGATGCCGCCGGAATCGACGTATAAGCACGCCCGCAAGGGTTCGGGTAAACAGCAAATTGCGACCACCATGGCATTCGTTCGATTGCTTCGCGACCTGATGCGGGACAAGAATATTGGCAAGCGTATCGTGCCGATCATCCCAGATGAGGCACGCACCTTCGGGATGGACTCGTTCTTCCCCACCGCCAAGATTTACAACCCGCGCGGTCAAAATTACATGTCAGTAGACCGTGATCTGTTCCTGTCTTACAAGGAATCGACTGAAGGCCAGCTGTGGCACGTTGGCATTAACGAAGCTGGTGCCACCGCAGCACTCACCGCTGCCGGAACGTCCTACTCGACACAGGGCGAGATCATGATTCCGATCTACATCTTCTACTCGATGTTCGGATTCCAGCGCACCGGTGACAGCTTCTGGGCTGCCGCCGACCAGCTGACCCGCGGCTTCGTGATCGGGGCGACCGCAGGTCGCACCACACTGGCCGGTGAAGGTACCCAGCACATGGACGGTCACTCACCGATCCTGGCTGGTACCAACCCCGGTGTGAAGCATTACGATCCGGCCTTCTCGTACGAAATCGCGCACATCGTGCGCAATGGCCTCCATGAGATGTATGGCGACCACGATATGGGCGACAAGGTCCGCAACGTCATGTACTACTTGACCGTGTACAACGAACCGATCACCCATCAGGAAGAGCCAGAAGATCTAGATGTAGATGGCTTGATTCGTGGTATCTACCGCTTCTCCAGCTCCGACATCGGTGGGCCGAAGGTCAACCTATTCGGTTCCGGCGTCTCCCTGCCTTGGGTCATCAACGCGGCACAACTCCTCGCCGATGACTGGGGCGTCTCAGCGGACGTCTGGTCGGTCACCAGCTGGAATGAACTGCGCCGTGACGCAGTGGCCGCGGAACGCGATCAGTTGCTAAAACCAGATCAAGAACCACGGGTGCCATACATTACCCAGGTCATGCAGGACACCGAGGGACCGGTCGTAGCTACTACCGATTTCGCGACCCTACTGCCCGACCAACTCCGCCAGTACATTCCGAATAAATTCGCCACCCTGGGTGCCGATGATTTCGGGTTCTCTGACACTCGTGCTGCAGCACGTCGATTCTTCGGGATTGATACCCACTCCGTAGTCGTGCGCGCACTGCAGCTGCTCGAGGAAGATGGCGAAGTCGACAAAGGCACCGCCTCTTCAGCGTTTTCAAAATACCGCCTAGACGACGTCAACGCCGGTACCACCGGAACCGCTGGTGGCGACGCCTAACAGCTGACCCGCTCGTGAACTTAGGCCGTCGGACACCCCGGCGGCCTAAGTGTTTCACAGCACATAAAACCAACGGCTGGGATACGATAGGAGCCGTGTCACCCATTATCTACCCGCGGCAGTACCAGCCCTGCAATCAGTCTGCCCAAGATTGCTGCCCACATGAAAAATAGCTGGTCGGCCCAAACTCCAAGAGCGGTGTCTGCTGAAGCCAAGGCTGCAGTCCGAGCCCATGTAGGTGAACTCAAAACTGCAGTGCTACACCAGCTCAACACCTCGCTTCCTTGGTTCCGCGAATTACCTGCGAATCAACGGTCCAGTCTTGGCGAGATCGCACAACAAGGGCTCACCACATTCGCGGACTGGTTTGAACACAGCGAGAGTACAGTCAAAGCATCTGCTTCTGGCGTGCTGCACTCTGTCTTTGGCAATGCACCCTCGGAGTTATCCCGGACCGTCTCCCTCCAACAAGCCGTACAACTGCTCAGAACCGTCCTACAAGTTGTTGAAATCCAAGTTCCAGCAATTGTTGCGGAACCAGATAAAGCTGCCGCGCGATACGCGGTGGCCTTCTACTCGCGTGAAATCGCTTTCGCCCTGGCCGAAGTGTACGCACGAGCAGCTGAAACCCGAGGCTCTTGGGACGCCAGGCTTGAGGCGCTGCTGCTCGATTCCATTCTGGCCGGAGATCGAGCCGATGAAATTCGCTCGCGCGCTGCTGCCACCGGATGGAAAGCTACACACGGTATTACCGTCCTGGTTGGCCAACCCGATCAACTCGAAGAACCCCAACTGGTCGCCAAACTGCGTGAGATCGCCAACCGTGCGAGTTTGGAAATCCTCATCGGAGTGCTCTCTGATCGCCTGGTTATTGTCTTAGGCGCGGTTGATGACATTGAAAACGACACGAGAACTATCCAGCGCGGGTTTGGCGAAGGTCCTATTGTCTACGGCCGAATGGTTGACACCTTAGTCGACGCCCCAGTATCAGCCCAGGAAGCACTTGAAGGCTTTTCAGCCGCACCGGCCTGGCCGAATGCACCTCGGCCTGTATCGGCAGCCGACTTATTACCAGAACGCGCCCTCAACGGCGATCGAGTCGCGCGCAGCGCACTCACTCGACAGATCTATCGGCCACTATTTCGAGCGGGTAACTCCCTGTTGGAAACCGTAGACGTGTACACGACCACCGGAGGCTCGCTAGAAGCCACCGCCCGGCAGTTGTTCATTCACGCCAACACCGTTCGATATCGACTCAAACGCGTCGCGGAACTCACCGGATGGGATCCTATGACCCCTAGAGATGCATATGTCCTACAAGTCGCTCTGATGACCGGTAGACTCGATACGGTCTTAAACCCGCCAGAACCATGACGAGTCACAAAACCGTCCGTCAGTGAACGCGAATCGTACTTGTAGGAAACCTACAAAAACTTTGCGTATACTCGTGGGCTAGCTTGATAAGTTTTGTCAAAAGAATTTGAGAGAGTTAAATCTATGCTCGCAATCGTGTGCCCGGGACAGGGCTCCCAAACCCCAGGCTTTCTGGAACCGTGGCTTGAACTCCCCGGCATCTCAGAAACACTCAGCGAATGGTCAGCTGAAACCGGAGTCGATCTTCTCACCCATGGCACCGTCTCTGATGAGGAAACCATTAGAGACACCGCGGTAGCGCAGCCCCTCATCGTGGCCGCAGGTCTACTGGCAGCACAAGCCCTCAAAATATCAGCACTTGACACAGGTTCGTGGATGACGGCCGGTCATTCCGTTGGTGAGATTACTGCAGCGGGCTTATCCGGTGTGCTCTCTCCCGTTGATGCGCTTGGTTTCGTACGGGTCCGTGCACAAGGGATGGCAACGGCCGCAGCTGCTGAACCGACCGGTATGGCCGCTGTTTTGGGTGGCGACCAAGACGAAGTAATTTCCTATTTGGAAGATAAAAACATCACCCCTGCTAACGTCAATGGCGGCGGTCAGGTGGTTGCTGCAGGTTCCAAAGATGCGCTGGCAGCACTGGCTGATAATCCGATGGACAAGACCCGGGTTATTGAGCTGAAAGTCGCCGGAGCCTTCCACACCCAATACATGAATTCAGCTGTGGCTGACCTTGAGAGTTACTCGCAGGAGCTGACTATCAATGACCCAGCAGTTCAACTGCTGACCAATAGCGACGGTACTGCGGTAAATTCTGGACCGGACTTCGTGCAACGGTTGATCAAACAAGTTACCTCACCGGTCCGTTGGGATCTGTGCCAAGCCACCATGCTTGAACAAGGAGTCACGGGTGTTATTGAATTGCTGCCAGGTGGTACGCTCACCGGTATTGCCCGTCGAGCAATGAAGGGCGTGAAGACGTTGGCTATCAAGACCCCAGCCGATCTTGAAAAAGCCCAAGCCTTCATTGCCGACCACACCCAGAACACCACAGCGTAAGGTAGCCCGTGTCCACACCAACTCTGACCCCATATAGCCCGAATACTGCCAGCCGCATCTTGTCGATTGGTGGATTCCGTCCCTCAAATCGTGTTACCAATGATGAGCTAGCCGGTCCAATCGACTCGTCTGACGAATGGATTCGCCAGCGTACCGGGATCGTCACTCGTCAACGAGCGGATGCAGAAACTAGCCTGGCTGATATGGCGCTGGCTGCTGGCAAACAAGCCATCGAGCGGGCGGGCCTTGAAGCCACAGACATCGGTGCTGTGGTTGTCGCTACGGTCACCTTCCCCTACCCAACTGGATCAGCCGCAGCTGTCATCGCTGGCGAGCTCGGCATTGAAGTCCCGGCCTACGATATCTCTGCGGCCTGCGCTGGCTATTGCTATGGGGTGGCACAAGCTGATGCGCTGGTGCGTTCCGGCATGGCCGATCATGTCCTCGTGAT
>CALBOC010000362.1 GCA_937896705.1 uncultured Micrococcaceae bacterium
GCAACCTGTTCCCCTTAGATTCTGAGAAACCTTTTACCGACCAAGAAAAACTCGGTCATAATCGATACCACCCCGACATCCCGCCGGTAGCCACCGTCAAGCCCGGCGATAGCTTCAGAGTAGACTCCCGCGAATGGTTCGACGGAGCCATCAAGAATGATGATTCGGCCGATGATATTCTCAACGCCCCGATGAATAAAGTTCACGGGCTCACCGGCCCGTTCCGGATCGAAGGAGCCGAACCCGGCGACTTACTGATCGTCGACATCCTTGATGTCGGGCCCATCCCCCAAGAACAAGGACCCTTAGCCGGTCAGGGGTGGGGCTACACCGGCATCTTTGCCAAATCCAACGGCGGCAGCTTTCTGGTCGAGCAATTCCCCGACGCTTACAAAGCGGTGTGGGACTTTCACGGCCCGTGGGCGACATCCCGTCACATCCCCGACGTGAAGTTTGAGGGCCTTATCCACCCGGGCATTATGGCCACCGCGCCCAGCCCGGAATTATTAGCAAAGTGGAATAAGCGCGAAGGCGATCTGATCGCCACCGACCCAAATCGTGTGCCACCACTGGCATTGCCACCCGAACCCGACGAAGCCGTCCTGGGCGGTATCTCCGAAGGTGACTGGGACCGTGTCGCCGCAGAAGCAGCCCGGACCGCACCACCACGTGAAAATGGCGGCAACCAGGACATCAAAAACCTCACCAAGGGCAGTCGGGTATTTTATCCCGTCTTCGTCGACGGTGCGAATTTTTCGATTGGCGACCTCCACTTTTCCCAAGGAGATGGCGAGATTACCTTTTGCGGAGGCATCGAGATGGGTGGCTTCGTCGAGCTACACGTCGATCTCATTAAAGGCGGCATGGAAACCTACGGGGTGGCTGAAAATGCGATTTTTATGCCGGGCCGTCAAGACCCGCAGTTTAGTGAATGGATTTCGTTCTCCGGTACCTCGGTGACACTGGACGGCGAGCAGCGCTACCTCGACTCGCACCTGTCGTATCAGCGCGCCATCCTGCACGCCATCGAATACTTATCGAAGTTCGGGTATTCCAAAGAGCAGGCCTATCTGCTGTTAGGCGCCGCACCAATCGAGGGCCGACTGTCCTCAGTGGTTGATATCCCGAACTCTTGTTCGACGGTCTACATTCCGACGGCCATTTTCGATTTCGATATCCGGCCATCAGCCAACGGTCCACACCAGGTCGATCCCGGTATTGGCGCCCCGAAAGCCCCAGACCCCACATACGGCTGACCCCTCGGTTTAACCACCACGAGGGCGGGGACCATTCCGGTCCACCCCCTCATGGTGTTAGTTCTTGTTCGACTAACGGCGGATTTTCTCACCCGCTGGATCATACAGCGGGTCCGTAGC
>CALBOC010000363.1 GCA_937896705.1 uncultured Micrococcaceae bacterium
AGCAGGCGATGAACTTGAGCAAGGACAATGAATGGTATCCAACAATCTAGGAGGACAGCGTCATGAACATTGTCGTACTCGGCGATACCGGCATGATCGGCTCACGCGCCGTGCTGGAAGCTAGAAATCGCGGCCACCGCGTGACCGGTTACTCTCGCAACGGCGACAATGCGCTCGATTTTGCAGACACCGCCAAAGTTGTCGACATCATTAATGACCCTGAGACCGATGTGACCATCATTGCGGTGGTGTCCGGACGCACAGGCTCCTATGAAGAAGACTTCGCAAACCATACCGCCCTTATCAATGCGGCGCCCACCGGTCGCATCCTTGTCGTTGGGGGCGCCGGAGCTCTGCGAATTGACGAGCACACGTTGCTCGTCGAGAGCCCAGATTTCCCGGAAATATATAAGGCAGAGTCTCGGACCTTCGCCGCGATTTATCAAGCATATGCCGAGGCCACTAACCTGAACTGGACCATGCTGGCTCCGGCGCCAGAAATTGCTCCCGGCGAGCGCACCGGCCAATACAACCTTGGCACAGACTATCCTGTCGGCTCATCGATCTCCGCCGAAGACTTCGTGGTCGCACTCATTGACGAAGCAGAGAACCCACAGCACACGGGTACACGGTTTACCGTAGCTAACTGACGGCTAGATGGCCTAGGACCAGCGGTTCGGTCACCTGCTCAGGTCAAGCACAGATGAAGCGTTGGCTTGATGTCCGCACCACCGGGATCGTATGGTGTCACGCTGTATCTCGGAATACGCTAAAGACACCACCGAAATAACCCAGGACGAAGGGAAGGTGGTGACCATGAGCGGACGCATTCCCGATCAATCAGTGCGACTTCCAGTGAATTTTCAAAACTGGGAGTACCTGACCTTTTTGCACTGGTCGTATGAGCCCTCAGTCGTCCAGGCCTTGGTGCCCGAAAGGCTAAGGGTTCAGGAGTGGGATGGCCAAACGTGGATCGGTCTTACGCCATTTCAAATGGCTCGGGTCCGGGCGCCGCTCCGCGTGCCGATCCCAGGCTGGGGAGCGTTCCCCGAGCTGAATGTGCGGGCCTATGTGCGCACCGAAGATGGGCGCGACGGGATCTGGTTTCTGGGCATGGTCGTGCCCCGCCTGTCATTCGTTGCCGCCGCCAGAAGTCTGGGGCTCCCCTATCAACGGTCCGCTTCCACGGTGACGGTGGACGAGGATTCCTGGGAGTACCGTTTTGGTACCCCGCATCCGTTCCGGTTGCTGGCCGAGGATAACTGGTTCCACGCAGCCGTGACCGTGGAGGAACCACTGAAAGAATCCCAACGGACCCAGTTGGTGGACAGTGTCACCGGCCGGTGGACGGCGTTTCATCGACGCGCCGGTCAGTTGTGGGGAACACCGGTGGCCCACGAACCGTGGCCGCTGCGTACCGCTACGGCCACCGGCGATCTCACCGCACCGCTGCGCTGGGTTGGTCTCCCAGAACCAGCCGACGGACCGCTGGTGCATGCGGCATCAGTAGTGCACACGCGGCTCGGCCCGCCTCGTCGGGTGTAACCCGATCAACCCGCGGTGGTTTTACGGCGACGTATCCCCAGGCCAACAGCTATGCCAGTGGAAATCAACAGTGCAAGCCACCAACCGTGCAGCATTAAGTAGAGACAAACTATCGCAACAACGGCCTGGCCATACTCGCTGCCGGCACCGAGCAGGTATGGAATGCTGTGGCTCCCCACCGCAAGCACGGGAACACCCACCACACTCCAGATGATGAGCCAGATGCGCGCGGGGTCCAGCGGCAACCCTTTGCGACGTCGCCGCCAGCTATAGCCGGCCAGTACCAGTGCGCTGATCAGCGTCAGGCCACCGGGTATGAGCGCCATCCCGATCGCGAGGAGGTCGTCCTGGATGAGCGTCATACGATGCACGACCGCACTCAAGACGAGACTGCCACTGGCGATGAGCGCGCCCATGGCCACGCTCATCCCATGGCTCTTCGATGGAGCTAACCGGCGCTGTGATTCATCTTGTAGTCGTTGGCTTGTGCGCTGGAGTCGTTGCAGCTTTCGTCGCGGGCGAGCTAAGCCACCGGGATGGGGGATGTGTTGTGGTTGCTGCGGTAAATAGGACACGGTCAGCGTGGCTGGTCTTGATAGAACGCGGTCGCCAGTTTCGCCAGGTGCTCGGGGTCTTGTGCTCCGCACATTTCGCGGACCGAGTGCATCGACAACAACCCAATTCCGGCGTCGATGGTTTCCATCCCCAACCGGGTCGCTGATATTGGCCCGATGGTCGATCCGGAGGGTTGCGTGTTCTTCGAGACGAATACCTGATGAGGGACGCCGGCCTGTTCGGCCCAGCCAGCAAACTTCGCGGCCCCGTCACCATCCGACAGGTATCGCTGGGTCGCGTTGACCTTCAAGATTGGGCCCGCATTGGGCAGCGGGTGGTGCTGCGGATCGTGGCGCTCGGGATAGTTCGGGTGCACCAGGTGCCCGCCGTCGGCCGAGAGCATGATCGAGTGTGCGATCATCGTCCGGTGTTGCGTCGCGGGGACGTTGAGGGAGTCCAGGATGCGCCCCAGCATCTCTTCCAGTAGAGGACCGCCGGCACCCGTGCGGGTTTCGGAGCCGACTTCTTCGTGATCGAAGGCGGCCAGCACCGTAATGTGCTGCGAGTCAGCTTCCAGCAGCGCCCGCAGTCCGGCATGCACGGATACTAAGTTATCTAGCCGGGGTGCGGCAAAGAATTCGTTGTCAACCCCGATGGTTGCGGGTTCTTGCGTGTCGGTGAGCACCAGATCGAAGCCTTGCACCGCATCTGGATCGACCTCGGCGTGCTGAGCGATCTCCGTGATGATCTTCGTGTCATCGCCGACCCCGACAATGGGGACCAGGTGTTGCTGCCGGTCGAGCTTCAGGCCGTCGTTAACGCTGCGGTCCAGGTGGATTGCTAGCTGCGGGATACGCGCCATGGCCGGGGTGTGAACCAGGTGCTGCCCGTCGGCCGTGATCAATCGGCCGGCGAATCCCAGATCGCGGTCCAACCAGGAGTTGACCAGGACTCCCCCGTAGACTTCGACGCCGACCCGGGCGTAGCCGACCGAGGTGTTATCGGGCAGCGGTTTAACCCGGAAGGTGGGCGAGTCGGTGTGCGCTCCGACGATGCGGAACGTGGGGTACTCGGGGACCTGTTCCGGGATCTTCCACGCGATGACCGCACCGTCACGGACCAGTACATAGCCGCCGGGGGCGCTGGGCCAGGGGCCGGGGGCGTCGTCGAGGACGGTGAAACCGGCTTCGGCTGCGCGCTGGGCAACCTGAGCGGTCACATGGTAGGGCGAGGGGGCGGTGTGGATGAATGCGGCGAGGTCATCAAGGTATTGCGTCATGCTTCGAGTCTATGTCGGGCGATTGCTCAGCGGCAGCTGTGTCACGCCGACGCAACACGAACCGATCCGCGGCTACTCTCAAGCGAGGGGAAATTCTGAGATCGTCCAATTAGGGGTAACCCGGTCTGCTTCATATTCAAGCCACTTACTTTGTTTCCAAGGAGGCTCTGTCGGTGGCTCACTACTATCCCAACGCCACTGTTTCCACCTGACAGGGAAACCAGTACCTACCCTACGTCCTCCCGCCCCCAGGTAGTGGCCTGCAGGAGCGCAGTATGACCACCAGTATGACGAAGAGTCGGCTCCACCCCATGTGAACGCCCCGCGATTCAGCCGTTTTCGTTCCAAGAGTTCATATGCTTTTTGTGGCCAGGCAGCTGGATTGACGTCGGCAACAACCATCTGCGAACGGATATAGTCATCGAGATCCAAGGCGAAGAAATACAAGTGGTCGAGATGCCTGTCGTCTCGCAATCTTCCGTTTGAGTCGGTTCCCGTCAGGATCTTCGCTTCGGCTTCGCGTTTTCTACGAAACTTAAGCGCTGCCCTACTAGCCCGCTCTTCCAAGTATTCAACCAAAGCTCCTAAGAGCACTAATGCTTTGGTAGACGTGACTTCCGTTCCAAACGATAGGTCCCGCCCATGGGCTGCACCATGTCTCGATAGTTTCCCATGGAAACCAGTCGTGTTGACCGTTTCTCTAAAGGCCTTCCTTACGGTGGGAAGATTGGTCGCTATGCCAGCCAAAGTCGAATCATCAAGATACTCGTCGTTCGTCGAGTGCGAAAAGAATGTAGCGCCGGTTATATCTCGCGTGAGGCCATCAATTTGTGCATAGGTTAGAAGTACGGCGGCTGCATACTTTCCCTCATTGTGACAGCGAATGGCTTCATCAATAAGGTTTCCTCGCTGAAACTGCATCCGCTGAAACTCATAATCTATATCTTTCCCGTATCTTCTTAGAGGCGCAGCTATGTTCCTGAAGAAAACGTTACTTTTTGTCGCCCACTGCGCAGTGATAAGTGCATCAATTTCAGCTGGGGGCGCGCCCCGTTGAGCCTTGCTCGCGATTGTCTCGGTACCCGCTTGGTCCCATCGTCCGAAAGAAGCCCAACCTAAGGGTGCCAAAGTTCTAACTATTGGACCGAGTAAAAGTTCACGGGTAAGCGCAAAGCGCTTCGCCTCAGACTGTGGCATGATCCCTACTCTCTTATTGACAATATCTTCATTAAAGGCTCAAATATGGAGTCGGAGCAATTGCCAACTGCAAGCTTGAACTAATTACGACCTACCGGGCGGGCGCAACACGAACCGATCGGGGGCGCCATCAAATTCTGCTCCACCCGGATCGTCGACGGGCACCTGTGGGTGCGCGGCGTTGGCCAGGCTGTTGCGGACCGGGTCGCCGCCGGGGTCATACATATCGAGGACGACTCGCATCATCAGATAGATCAGCATGACCACGTGCCCGGCCACCGCTGCCAGGTAGAGGGTCTCATCGAGTTGGTGCTGGGATTCGTATTCGGAGCCCAGGCTGGCCAGATATCCCCAGATCGCCCAGAAGTGCAGCAACTCGATGACCGAGAAAATCAAAAAGTCCCGCCAGTTGGGCAGAGCAAGGACCAGCAGCGGGATCAGCCACAGTACAAACTGCGGTGAGTAGACCTTGTTGACCAGTAGAAACGCGGCCACGATCAGAAACATCAGCTGCGCTAACCGGGGACGGTGCTTGGTTGTCAGCCCAATGACCGCGATGACGATGCACAGGATAAGAAACGACCAGAAGGCATAACCGGATAGTTGCGCACCGGTGATCGTGTTGTCAGTGGCAACACCATAGGCGTGCCAGATGGAGGACCAGCCCGGTGGGCGCTCTGCGGAAAACTCGTAGAAAACCGCCCAGGCCTCAGGGTTGAACACCATCATCGGCAGGTTTACCAGGAACCAAGTCACTGCCGCCGCCCCGGTGGTGACGACCAACGGGTAGTAGCGGGCGGTGCGGATCGCGAGCACGGCGATCGCACCCAGCAGGAACAGCGGGAAGAGCTTGACTGCCACTCCCAGACCGATGAGGATCCCAGACATAACGTATCGGTGCTTGGCAAACGCCCACATCGCTCCGACCATCAGGGCGACCGCCCACATGTCCCAGTTGATAAACCCCGCGAAGATGATCCCCGGGGCCACGGCCACCATGATCGCGTCCCAGTATCGTATACCGGCGAGTTTTGCCACGAGGAGGACGGTGATAATCCACAGGGCGATCACGGCCAGAAAGTTCAGGTCGTAGAACACCAGGTTGGGGCCGGCATTAACACCCAGGGCCTCGGCAATGCCGGTCAGTCCGTGGGCCAGCCAGGCCAGCACCGAGGCCACCACCGAGATCAGCACCGGGTACTCGAATGCGCCATCGGCTCGGAACGGCGCCCACGGGTCTTCCGAGAAGCCTCGCGAACTCCACAACCCGGTCCAGTCCGAATAACACCCACCGAGATAGACGTCGGGAATCCCCCAGCCGCCGACCCTGCACGGGGTTTTCAGTAAGACCGCTACCAGCGCTGCCGCAATGGTCAGCAGGACCAGCAGATGCCCTGGACTCCAGAAGGCTCGAATCCGGCCGGCAAGCGTATATTTGCCGCGCGGAGCGATGCGGCTGTGTTCAGATTTGGCGAGCTGTTTTCGCGGATCTTCTGCCGTGAGATCATCTTGTGTACTCGCCATGAGCAGAAGTCTACCGATCTGAGTGGGAATTCCGCATCACGTGGGCAGCGGGTTGATTGAACTGTCGTACAATACAGTGAGTTAAAAGCCTCAGTCACAGTTTTTCACCGCAAGGAGTTTCGTGCTGTCCAACCAAAAAGTTCGCGTTGCAATCGCCGGTCTGG
>CALBOC010000364.1 GCA_937896705.1 uncultured Micrococcaceae bacterium
TGGCGTGCCCGCCGCGACCGAAGCAGCTGCTGTGACCCCCGATTCTTCTGCCGACGAATTGGTCACGGGACTCAATGACGCCCAAGCCGAAGCCGTGGTGCATCGTGGCGGGCCCCTGCTCATTGTCGCCGGTGCAGGGTCCGGCAAAACCCGGGTGCTGACCCACCGTATCGGTCATCTGCTGGCGACCGGTGACGCTCGCCCCCATGAATTCTTGGCCATCACGTTTACGAATAAAGCGGCAGCCGAAATGCGCGAACGGATCAGCGAGCTTGTCGGTCCGGCAGCCCAACGGATGTGGATCTCGACCTTCCACTCATCGTGTGTGCGCATTATCCGTCGCGAAGCACCTCACGTGAACCTCAAGTCGAACTTTTCGATTTATGATGCCACCGACTCGCTGCGGTTGATCACCCAGATCGCCAAAGACGCCGATATCGACCCCAAACGCTTCGCGCCCCGGGCGATCCGGAACAAGATTTCGTCGTTAAAAAACGAATTAGTGGACGCGGAAGAATTTGCGTCCACCGTCGGCGGAGACCCTTGGCACCAAGCGGTCGCAGAGATCTATAAGGAATACACCTCACGGCTGCGGACCGCTAATGCGATGGACTTTGATGACCTCATCGCCAATGTGGTGCATATGTTTGATGCCTTCCCGGCCATTCTGGATAACTACCGGCGGAGATTCCGGTTCGTGCTGGTCGACGAATACCAGGACACCAACCACGCCCAGTACCGCTTAGTCCGCCAGCTCACCGGGGCTCCCGGAGAGCCACCGGGCGTTGAAACTGAGGGCGGACAACTGACGGTTGTGGGCGACTCAGATCAGTCGATCTATGCCTTCCGCGGAGCTGATATCCGCAATATCGTCGACTTTGAACACGACTACCCAGATGCCACGGTCATTCGGCTGGAACAAAACTACCGCTCCACCCAAAACATTTTGGATGCGGCCAATGCCGTCATCGCCCAAAACCCATCCCGTGAGGTCAAACGGCTGTGGACGGCTGTCGGTAGCGGCGAAAAAATCGTCGGCTACGCAGCGGAAACGGAATCTCGGGAAGCCCAGTGGATCACCGAAAAGATCGACGATCTGATGGACAACCATAACTATCGTCCAGCCGACATGGCGATCTTCTATCGCACCAACGCACAGTCCAGGGCCATTGAAGAACGCCTGATCGCCTCGGGTATCCCATACCGGGTCGTTGGTGGCACGCGCTTCTACGATCGCAAAGAAATCAAAGACGCACTGGCCTATTTGCGGGTTCTGGACAACCCCGATGATGACGTCAACCTGCGCCGCATTCTCAATGAGCCCAAACGCGGCATTGGTGACCGCGCCGAAGGCACGGTCGCAGCACATCAGACCCGCCAGCAATCGACCTTCATGGCAGCGTTGCGAGATGCCGAAAATGCGCCCGGCGGCTTAGCCAAGCGCTCGCTCAACGCGCTCAATAAATTCACCCAAATGCTCGATGATCTCAGCCAATTAGCTCAAACCGAGTCGGCGGCCACCGTGCTAGAAGCGGTGCTTGAACAGACCGGCATGCTCGAGACCCTGCGCAATTCCAAAGACTTCCAAGATGAATCGCGGGCCGATAACCTCGGTGAGCTCGTGGGTGTGGTGCGAGAGTTCGACAAAACCAATCCCGAGGGCACCTTGGGGGACTTTCTAGAACAAGTCGCACTCGTGGCCGACGCCGATCAGCTGCCTGATGCCACCGACGCTGAAGGCCAGGCGCTGGCAGACCACATGGGCGAAGTGACCCTTATGACGCTGCACACCGCCAAGGGTCTCGAATTTCCGGTGGTCTTTTTAACCGGTATGGAACACGGCGTGTTCCCGCACGCCCGATCCATGGCTGATGAAAACGAACTGGCTGAAGAACGTCGACTCGCATACGTGGGGCTGACCCGCGCTCGGGAACGGCTCTATGTCACCCGAGCCGAATCACGTAGCATGTGGGGGCAACATCAATTCAACCCCGCGAGCCAATTTTTAGCCGAAATTCCCACAGAACTCATCGAGTGGGAACGCGAAGGCAAAGGCTCACCATCGACCTCGCGGTTTGGCGGCGGGCTCGCTGCATTTGGTCAAGATACTGGTGTTCGTGGCTTCCGGTATCGCGATGCGCAACGCTTCAGCGGCTCGCACTGGGGCGCCTCCACCTCGTCAACCAATTATGGCAAAGCAGGTACCGAGGGCATTACGGCAGCCCAAGAAAACGCTCGCGTGACCAAACCCGATAACCGCACCAAGGTCAATCCGAATAAAGAAGTCCCCACGGTCGCCGCCGGGGACACGGTCGAACACAAGACCTTCGGCACCGGTGTCGTCACCGGAGTCCAGGGCGCCGGAGACAAAGCCGTTGCCGTGGTCCAGTTCGCGGAGTCCGAAAAGCGCTTACTGCTGCGCTATGCGCCATTGAAAAAAGTCTAAATCGCACCAACAAATGGTCATGGTTCTAGAACACCTCCGGCCGTGCACTAAGGTAAGGCGTTAGGAGTTCTCAGGCATCTTGCCGAACTCGTGATGCCCGGTTGAGATTCTGAAACCGGGGATCTCATTCAATCGTTGTCGAGGTAAAAGGACTGCAAACCCGTGGACCTGTATGAATACCAGGCACGCGATCTTTTCGAAGCACACGGGGTACCCGTGCTCGCTGGGATCGTTGCCGAAACCCCGGAAGAAGCAAAAGCCGCCGCCGAAAAACTCGGTGGCGTCACCGTGGTCAAAGCCCAAGTCAAAGTTGGTGGCCGCGGTAAAGCCGGCGGTGTCAAAGTCGCAAAAACCGCTGACGAAGCCTATGACTATGCCAAAGAAATCCTTGGCATGGACATCAAGGGTCACACCGTACACCAGGTGATGATCGCCGAAGGCGCCGACATCAAAGAAGAGTACTACTTCTCGATCCTGCTGGATCGCGCCAACCGTACCTACCTGGCCATGGCCTCGGTAGAAGGCGGCATGGATATCGAGCAGCTGGCCGAAGAGCGTCCGGAAGATCTTGCCCGGGTTGAGGTTTCACCAACCACCGGTTTGAACCGCGAAGTTGCAGAAAAGATCGCTGCCGAAGCGAAATTCGCATCAGAGATGCAAAGCGACATTGCCGATGTTCTAGTAAAACTCGGCGAAGTCTTCACAGAAGAAGATGCCACACTGGTTGAAGTCAACCCACTGGTCCTGACCGGTGAAGGCAAACTCATTGCCCTGGACGGCAAGGTCACCGTGGATGACAACGCTGACTTCCGTCAGCCCGAGCACGCCAACCTCGTTGATGAGCGCACCGAAAACCCACTGGAAGCCAAAGCCGAAGCCAAAGGTTTGAACTACGTCAAGCTCGAAGGCAACGTCGGTGTCATTGGCAACGGTGCAGGCCTTGTCATGTCCACTCTGGACGTTGTGGCATACGCCGGTGAAAATCACGGCAACGTCAAGCCAGCGAACTTCTTGGACATCGGTGGTGGCGCAGACGCACAGATCATGGCCGATGGCCTTGACGTCATCCTGGGCGACCCAGACGTGAACTCCGTATTTGTTAACGTCTTCGGCGGCATCACCGCGTGCGATCAGGTTGCCAACGGTATCGTTCAAGCCCTGGACATCCTCGGCGACTCTGCTACCAAACCACTGGTTGTGCGCCTTGATGGAAACAAAGTTGAAGAAGGTCGCGCCATTCTGGCCGAAGCCAACCATCCGCTGGTCACCATCGCGGCCACCATGGACGAAGGCGCTGACAAAGCTGCCGAGCTGGCGAATAAATAAGGAC
>CALBOC010000365.1 GCA_937896705.1 uncultured Micrococcaceae bacterium
GGAGGAACAAGGCAAGGAATCTTTCCCTGCCTCGGATCCGCCAGCGAACTACTAATCCCGATTTCCGCGACACACTTCAGGCGCAGAGGAAGTATTTCCTTTGCGCCTGAGCTTTGCTCAATTCATGCCCCCGGGGCAGTCCCGACGATACGGGTTGTGCTGGGACGGCTAGACTTCAGCTCTTCGACCAGATCGTCCACTGTTTTTCCCGCCAACGTGGGCCACACGGTCAGCCCCGGCTGGGGTGCTAACGGCAAAATATTCGGAACGCCCACCGTGGTCAGTCCTGCGGCCAATGCCGAGGTCACGCCGGTAAGCGAATCTTCGATCGCGAGCATACTGTCACTGTTCGTCACGGTGAGGTGTGAGGTCTGATCGATCAACCGCTGGACCGCTAAGAGATACGGGTCCGGTGCAGGTTTGCCGCGCTCTACCGAGGTTCCGGTGACTTGTACGCAGAACGTATCTTCGGGCAGGTGGTGGATGACTTCATCGGCCAGCGCGGTTTCACTCATCGTTACGAGCGCGCACGGCACCGCGGCTGCGTGCAGCTGTGCCAAGAGTTCTCGTGCCCCGGGGCGCCAGGGCACCCGCTGTCGGACCTGGCGGGCAACAGAATACGTCAGCCGGTCGATGATATCGCGAATGCCCAGATCGACCCCGGCCTGTTGTAAAACTACCGCCGATAGCGGCAACGCGTTACCGATCAGCGCTTCCGATTGCTGGACGGACCAGGGTTTGCCGTATTCATCGAGCAGTTCTACCTCGGCGTTGTACCAGTAGGGCTCGGTATCTACCAGGGTGCCATCCATGTCCCACAGCACAGCCTGCAGCGCTTGCGTCACGTTTTTCTCCTCGACAATATTTACCCGAAATACGCCCCCGGGCAAGATCTTCCCCAGACTATAGTGACGAACGTTTCTTACCCGAGGTGATGCCAACATGGACCCGCAATGTCTCGCAGGTAACCGGCATGCAAACGCCGTGGTGTACACCTCGAGCTCGACCTCGTGACACGTGTGGCCCCGCATTGCCAAGTGTGCTGAAGTAGAAGCATGGCGATATCTGAAGCACTCACACCACGGGACCGGCAGCATCTCCAACGCTGTGTTGACCTAGCGCGCGAGGCGTTGGCCGCCGGAGACGAACCTTTCGGGTCGATCCTTGTCGATGCACAAGGACACGAGCTTTTTGCCGACCGCAATCGCGTCTCAGGCGGCGACCAAACACACCATCCGGAGTTTGCCATCGCTCGGTGGTCGGCAACCAATCTCTCCGAAGAACAACGCGCCACAGCCACCGTCTACACCTCTGGAGAGCACTGCCCCATGTGCGCTGCGGCGCATGCTCTAGTGGGACTGGGCCGGATTGTTTATGCCTCCAGTACCGCACAGCTAAGTGCCTGGCACGCTGAATGGGGCCTGCCTGCCGGGCCGGTAGCACCACTGCCGATCCAGGAAATTGCGCCCGGCATCGAGGTCGCCGGACCGGAGCCTGAACTCAGCACGCAGGTGAAAGATCTTCATGCGCAGGTACACGGTATCGGTAATGCATAAGCGTGCTGGGACATCCGTTCCGCCAGATCTTGGACAAATTCAAGTGTTTCTTGACGAAGTTCACAGGCCTGGATCGTTGATTCAGCATTGACCACACCACCTCGAGCCGGAAGACTCGAGGAACGAAGCATTAGCTTGTCAATTGCAAGGAGTGATGAGAGCATGAAACTTTTTAGATTCGGACGAGTCGTGACATTTGGTCTGGGCGCTGCCGTAGGTTACTACCTGGGCAACCGGGAAGGCCGAGACCAGGCGAAACAAGCCTTTGAGCAGGCTAAGCAGTCTGCTCAGGAGTTCTGGACAGATCCCAAAACGCAAGAACAGGTGCATAAGGCCGCCGAGTACGCCACCGACACGTTGAAGGAGAAAGCTCCAAAACTGGGTGGTATGTCGGAGAAAGCGGCCGATTTTATCGACAAGTCGACCGGGTATGAGGGCGACTCGCAGGGCCATTCCAATAGCCCGAACGCCGACCCAGACAATGATCGGGCCGGACACGAGACCGTCGATGCTAACGGCGATGTTGTCAGCGACCCGGCAACCCCGCTGGAAGAAGAAGGCGGCACTACCGCCACGCGCAACAACTAGCGGCGCCGTTGCTGGCACAGTAGATCTCATAGGGAGTGGTAGTTGTACGTAACAACTACCACTCCCGAACTTTTAACTGGTGCCACCGACCGCGGCTAGCTCAGCAGCGAAACCGTCGCGCCACGACGGGTAGGTCGGCTGCCACTGCAGGGTATCCTTGGCATGGGTGTTATCGGCCCCGCGCAGCCGCGTCATATACGCCACACCCCAGGTTCCGACGGCATACCCGGCCAGCACGGCTGAGACCCGTTTCGGTTCTGGCGCACCCATCATCTGCGCGAGTGCTGGCAGCCATTGTCGCACCTGCGCTGGCTCATCATCGACGATATTGTAGATGCCCGGTTGGTTCGTCTGCAGCGCGGCCAGAACGGCTTGTGCAGCATCACGGACATGCAGAAAAGAAAAGGTCGCATTCCCGTCGGCGACCAAGGGCATTTTGCCGCGCTCTACATCCTGGAAGAACCATCCGTCCGATGCGAAACCAGTGCCCGGTCCGTAGAGATGGCCGAATCGTAGGACCGTCCCGCGAGCCCCGACCGTGATCGCTTCGAGTCGCTTCACGCCGTCAAGGATCACATCGAAGGGTTTGGGCGGATCTCTCCACAGGGCGGCTTTCTCATCGGCTAATGTGGTGCCTCTTGGCTCGTATCCAAACGCAATGCTTTGGCAGATAAAGTGTCGGACTCCGGCTTTTTGACCTGCGAATCGCAAATTTTCGGTCCCGACTTTGCGCAGCCGGTTGGTCATCACAAAATCGTGAT
>CALBOC010000366.1 GCA_937896705.1 uncultured Micrococcaceae bacterium
AACAGGTGTTGACCGGGTGGGCGCACACCCAGTGGGATATCGGCGCGGCGTTTGGGACCATCGGTGCCCGCTACGGTGACTGGACCGTGGAGATTACGACCTACCGGGATGAAAAATACGATCCGGATTCGCGCAAACCCCAGGTCGTGTTCGGAACCGAGCTGGTCGAGGATCTGCGTCGGCGGGATTTCACCGTCAACGCGATGGCACTGCGCCTGCCCGATTTTGAACTGGTCGATCCGTTTGGTGGGGTTAAAGCGCTCGTGGCCGGCGTGTTGGAAACTCCGGGCACCCCAGAAGCGTCCTTTTCGGATGATCCGCTGCGGATGATGCGTGCCGCACGCTTCGCCGCCCAACTGGGGGTCGCGGTTTCGGAGAATGTCGCGGCCGCAATGCAGGAGATGGCCGCGCGCATTGAGATTATTTCGGCCGAGCGGGTCCGCGAAGAACTGGTCAAGCTCATGATCGCTCCGACCCCGCGTGCCGGACTCGAGTTGTTGGTCCGGTCCGGGATCGCCGACTACGTGCTGCCTGAACTGCCGGCCCTGCGTGAATCCTCGGACGATGCGCATCGGCACAAGGACGTTTACCAGCACTCGCTGCAGGTCATGGATAACGCGATCCAACACGAGGCTGACTACGTCGAGTCACCGAATTTTGTGCTGCGGTTTGCGGCGCTGATGCATGACATCGGCAAGCCCAAGACCCGCCGGTTTGAACCCGGCGGCAAAGTCTCGTTCCGACACCACGATGTGGTCGGCGCCAAAATGATCGCCAAACGCATGCGTGAACTGCGCTTTGATAAAGAGACCACCAAGGCCGTCGCGCGCCTGGTTGAACTGCACATGCGGTTCTACGGATACGGCGAGGGCGAGTGGTCGGATTCGGCCGTGCGCCGGTACGTGACCGACGCCGGAAACCTGCTGCCGCATCTGCACGCGCTAACCCGCTCGGATGTCACGACCCGCAATAAGCGCAAAGCACGTCGATTGGCCGCTAATTACGACGACCTCGAAGCCCGGATTGAACAATTGGCCGAGGAAGAAGAACTCGCCTCAATTCGTCCCGACCTCGACGGTCAGCAAATCATGGAGATCTTGGAGATCAAGCCCGGACCGTTGGTCGGGCGGGCCTATAAACACCTGCTGGATGTTCGACTGGATCGGGGCCCGGCAGATTATGAGACCGCCAAACAAGCTCTATTGGACTGGTGGGCCGATCAGCCCGAAGCCCAAACCCCTGACGACGAGGCCTAATTTCCCGCATACTGGAATCGTGAAATCCTCACGAGTCAGCCGGTAAGGGAGACCGCATGGGAGACGGTGTTTGGTACAACCCCATGACCTGGGACGGACCCTGGATCTGGGTGTGGCTCGCCCTGTACTTCATCGTATTCTGCCGCGCCGGCGGCACCCATCTGATTGGTCGTGCAGTCCGCAACGGCGTCTCACGCGTGGGATCAATCCAACGCGTGCTAGCTTCGGCCGCGTATCAGCGCGCCGAACGCGCACTCGATCGCTGGGGACCACCCGCCGTGACGGTCTCGTTTCTGACCATCGGTTTCCAGACGGTAATCAACCTGGCCTCCGGTGTGATCCGGATGCGCTGGTACCGCTACGTGCCCGCCCTGCTCATCGGGGGAGCTCTCTGGGCAACGATTTACACCACCATCGGGTCGGTTTCGATCACCGCGATCGGGATCGCTTATAACCGGTGGCCGATGCCCACGATCATTATCACAATCGTAATGGTCATTTCCCTTGTCGGATGGATCATCTGGCGGCTGACCGCCCCGGAGAAGGACCCGTCAGAAAAAGTTGCGACCACGCGAAACTGACCCTTCCGTAAATGCTGTGATGTAGCTAACGTGGCCGGTATGAATGA
>CALBOC010000367.1 GCA_937896705.1 uncultured Micrococcaceae bacterium
AAATCTTTGGCACCTCGGTGCGTATCATCGACGACGTCGACGGTCCGCTGGCCGTCTACTTCTAGCCTACGAGGTAATGTCGGGGTATATCCGCGCGCTCGGATGCGCTTCGAGCGGCTCACCGAAACGTGCTGACCACCCGGGTGATTACTCTAATCCTCGACCCATTCCAGCAGGTCTCCGGGTTGACAGTCGAGCACTCGGCACATCGCTTCCAGGGTGCTGAACCGCACCGCCTTCGCACGCCCGTTTTTGAGCACCGAGACATTTGCCGGGCTAATCCCAACTCGCTCGGCAAACTCTGTAACGCTCATTTTTCGTTTCGCTAGCTCGACATCGATCCGCACCACGATCGCCATCAGATCACCCCCTCAAGATCTTCGCGCAGGGTGGTGGCCTGCCGCAGAAGATCGCGGAGTACGACAACAAGCAGCACGAAGACCGCTGCAATAAGCGTGACGCCAACCAACACCACGGCCGGTCCTGGGTCGCGTAACTCGGGGGTGAAATAGATATAGCCGATGATCGAGCCAGCCATGGCGACCAGCAGTACCCAGGCGGCGAAAACTGTCCAGGCGATCACGTCGACCCACCGCAGCGACGCAGCAGAGAATATCCGATCGCGACGCACCAGCGTCAGCAAGTGCCAGGTGCAGACGATCACGACCTGCACGCACAGCGCTTCGAGCTCCCAGAAGATCAACATCGGCCACCGCCAGGGATCATGTGCCGGTGCGTGCCGGAACTCCCCGGGAAAAGACAGGATCTGGGTCACGAACAGCCCCACAAATACCAGGACCAGCAGAATCCGCAGGGGGAGCACCACCCGGCTCACACTCGAGGTGCGATCTTGTTTCATGGTAAACATATATCGAGTATCGTTAGGTAATGACTGAATGTCAATCGCTTGAAGCGTGACCAGTCTGATACCGAAAGGACTTGGCATGAAATATGTTTTCACGCTTCTGGCGCTCGCTGTGGGGATAGTTGGGGGAGCTGCGGCCATCGTGTACGGCGAAGGTGATGACTCACCGGGGCTCCAGGGGCTCGGCGTACTGATTGTGGTGACCCTGATCGTTTTAGGTGTGAGGGCCACCCGTCAGAAGCGTCGGCGCGCCGCTCATGCGAAACCCAGTACTCACCGAATGGAAAAAGACACCAATATGGACGCGTGACGAACCACCAAAGATCAGCGCTGTGGGGTTGTCCCTTTTCGTGAGTCAACTGCGGCTCTGGTTGGTACGATGAAACCACTGCCCCCAGGGCCCGCGGAATGGGCTCACCGTCCAAGTAGGAGCGCTAGTGCACGACCGTCAATTAACCTTTCACGGCCTTACGATCAGGTTCAACGGGGAAGTGTTGGAACCACGCCCGTGGACTGCAGCACAATCTGTCTGGGCGGCCGAACTCCTGTTGGATACGCCCCCAGGTCCGGTCCTGGAGTTATGTGCTGGGGTGGGGCACATCGGCTTGGGTGCGATCCGAGATGCTACCCGCGAGTTGGTAATGGTCGATTTTAGTCCGGTGGCCCAACGCTTCGCTCACGAAAATGCCGCAGCCAACGGCCTGGCGTCCCAAGTCGACTTTCGGCTGGCGCGGATGGAAGAGGCTCTGGATGCTGCCGAACGTTTCGGGCTGATCATCGCGGATCCACCCTGGGTGCCCTCGACCGATACCTCGAGATTTCCGGCAGACCCGTTATCGGCAATCGATGGTGGCGACGACGGACTCGACCTCGCCCGAACCTGCGTGGACCTGATCGATCAGCATCTGACCGATGATGGTTCGGCACTGTTGCAGTTAGGTAACATCACCCAGGTAGAGCGCATTGCCGAGCACGCAGCAGACTTGGGCACTGTCACCGTGGGAGAAACCCGCTCATTTGAAAACGGTGTGATCGTGCACCTGACTCGTTAATCAGTTGAGGGGCGTTTGCGCAAAAACTTGTGGGTGCCGTCGCACCACGGTTTGATCTGGGATTTCCCGCAGCGACACACCGCACTGACAGGACGGGTGGTCTGATGCTCATTGCCATCTTCATCTTGGACCACGTGATCCCCGCGCAATAACATTGGGCCACCCGGACACAGCATGATGTCTGGGTGGTCTGAGTTCGAGGCGTGACTCATGCCGTCCACGCTTCTAACATTCGCTTGGCGTAGCGATCTTCTAGATCCATGCTGGTCCACGCACCGAAAAACACATCCTCGCGCAGCTCCGGTTCCTCGTCGAGCAGCGCCCCGCAGATCGTTCGGACCGCCAGTTGTTCGTGGACTGCGTCAGCCTCGACGTGCTCGGTGTAGTACTCGATCATCTCAGCGGGGAATTCGAGTCTGTCCAGGCCCTGGGCGATCCGTCGGGAGGGGACCGAGCTGGTCGCTTCGAACGCGGCCAGGAAGCCTAACGATGCTGCACGAAGCCGACGGTTCAGTCCGAACAGCGACATGGTGTTGTTTTGTTCCAACACTTCCACGGGCACTTCATCAATATAGGCGCCGTATGCCGCATCTAATCCGCTGGTTTCCATCCCCTGGGCAAATAACGTGGCGTGCAACCGGTTCGGATCACCTGCCCCGTATTCGTCGTATTGCAACTCAACCACCGCAGCCTTGACGGGGTCAGACAATCGTGGGATCACCCAGGTGGTGTGGTCGGATTCTTTGAGATGATAGATCGACTTGTGGCGTAAGAACTCGTGCACTTGGTCTTTGGTGGCCGACCGGTGCACGTGCGCGGCCAATGAGGGGCCATCGTGCTGAGCGATAAAGTCGAAAAACGTTTCCGAAAACGCCTCCGGAGTTTCCGGTACGGGCAGTTGCGGTGCACGAGAACGAAGCGTGTGTTCCAGCTCTGCTTCGAGTTGCCGGCGAACCATGATTAGATTCGGGTCCCATTCCAGCTCGTCAGAGACGTCGTCGAAGCCGCGGTGGTGCAGTTCATATAACACCCACAGCGCAAGCTGTGCATCCTCGGTGTCAACGGGGTCCGGGGCCTCGGTGAGATGAGCGGTGGTGGCTGAGCGCAGCGCGTCGAAGAGCGCTTGACTCAGCGGGCCGCGGGGCTTAGGAAGCAACATGTATGCACCCCGCGCCGGCCACAAGTTGGCACTTCACAATGCACATACAGGTCCTCATTTCATCGTTGCGGCTCATGTCCAAATCACTAGTTAATCTAGCATTGGAGAGCGCTGTCAAGGCTTGGCAGAATTGCCCTGTCACACAGCGGCTCGATCCGGGATGACCCGCGGGATAATACGCACATAGAGCACCATCCCGACCAGCTCGACCAGGGTTTGGGACACCACCACTACCGACACCAGGGCTAGCGAGTCCGGTAGTGCCAGGGCCAAGGGCAACATCACCAGTGAATTGCGTGTCGCACCTGAAAACACGGTGGCTCGAGTCGCGGCGGCGTCTTGCTGGAAGACTCGGCCGGTGAGCATCCCGAGCGGAATCATGACGATGAGAAAGATGACGTACAGCGGAATGACTCGCAGCAGCTGGTCCAGTTCGCTTTGAACGCTGTCGATTTGGGAAGCGACCACGACCGCTAGAGTCAGCATCACCAGGGGTACCATCAATATTTCGAAGCCCCGGGTGACCCGTTGAGCCACCCGGGTCCGGGCGGCCAGAGACTGCGTGACCGCGGCGAGTACCAAGGGCACCACGATCAACAAAACGAATGCCTCGACGAACGGCCCGATGTCAATGACATCGAAGAGTTCGGGCCCGATAAACAACCCCAGATATACGGGTAGCAGCAGCATTTGGCCCAGCATCAATATCGGTGCGGCAGCCAGCAATCGCTCATGGGCTGCCCCGGCCAGTCCAGAAAACACGATCACGTAGTCGATACACGGGGTGAGGAGTACGAACAATACTCCAAGCAAGAGCGCCGGATGGTCAGCGACGAAACGCGACAGGGCGTATACCACGAGCGGTACGACGATGAAGTTCAACACCAACAGCCCGGTGAGAAACCGGCCCTCGCGTAGTACCTGCCCCAACCGCGTCAGCGGGATGCTCAAAAACGTGGCATAGAGCAGCAGTATTAACACCGGATTGATGGCTGTTTCTAGCCCGGTCGCAGAAGCTGGTGCGAGCAGTCCAAATCCTGCCCCGGCAAGCAGCGCAAGCAGATAGAGCGGAATCTGCCGGTCTTCGAGCCAGGTACTCATCAACGGTGCGGGTCATCCTTGGTCGTTAGGAACAGCAGCCGGTAGCACTGAACGGCAACGCTGCGGGTACTTCTTGCAGGGTAACAGGCGGTTGGAAGTTCGCGCTGCACACGCCGGTTTCCGGTAGGTCTAGGTGCACGTCATCGGCTGCGGCGCGGTCACCTGCCAGAGCTGCAGCGATGGAGCGGACTTGCTCGTAGCCGGTAGCCATCAAAAATGTTGGAGCGCGGCCGTAACTTTTCATTCCGACAATGTAGAATCCGGGTTCCGGATGCGCCAGGATTCGTTCACCGTGCGGCTTGACGGATCCGCAGGAGTGAAACTCCGGATCGATCAAGGGTCCCAATTGCCGTGGCGCTTCGACCGCTGGATCCAGCTCGAGCCGTAGCTCGGACAACACGCGTAGGTCTGGGCGGAATCCCGTAGCGGGCACCAGCGTATCGACCGCAAGCTCAGTTGGGCCGTCAGGGGTATCCGCACATACCGTGAGCCCGGTGGGCGTGCTGTCGAAACTTCGAATCATGCATTGGGTGTGCAGGTCGATCGTCCCGGATTCGACCAGCTGTCGCAGACGGGTGCCCAAAGCTCCGCGAGCGGCAAGTTCATCATGTGCCTCGCCGCCGTAAACTTTCGTGACATCCTTGCCCCGCACCGCCCAACTGATCTGGGTGCCGGGTGCCTGTTCAGCCAAATCAGCGAGGTCCAGCAGCGTGTTTGCTGCGGAATGTCCCGCACCGACCACCAGAACGTGGCGATGTGCGAAGCGGTCCCGCTCAGCCCCATGGACGTCCGGCAGGGGGTCGGAAATCAGCCCGTGAGTTCTGGCCAGGTCCTCGCCCGGTGCCGGCAGACCAGACTGGCCCAGCGGATTGGGCTGATGCCACGTCCCGGAGGCATCCAGGACGCTCCGGGCCAGCAGCTCTTCAATGGTTCCATCGGAGGTGCGGACCCGGACGACCAGGGGAGTTTCGGCTCTGTTGGTGCTGCGGGTCTTATCAATGCCCGCTCTGGAAACCGCAAGCACTTGCGTGCGAGTCTGGACCACTTCGCCCAGGAGGTCGGCCAGTGGGAGCAGATAGTCCTCGACGAGCTCGTGACCGGTGGGGAGCTGGTCTGGGTCAGGAGCCCGCCACGGTGTGGTTTCGAGTAGCCGGCGTGCGGCGTCGTCAATGTTGTAACGCCACGGAGAGAACAATCTCGTGTGACCCCACTGGCTGATGGTCTCCCCGGGTGCGGTGCCGGCTTCCAGCACCACCGGTCGTTGATCGCGTTCGCGTAGGTGGGCTGCGGCAGCTAAGCCGATCGGGCCAGCTCCGATAATGATCACTGGCAGATCTGTGAGGGGTGGCATGCAAACATTCCTTCGGTGGGGCTGTGCGAGGGCTCAGCGGGAGTTTTCCGGTGTGGTTTCCAACAGTTCAGTGACGAGTTGCCGGATCCGAGCTTTGATGTCATCCCGAATGACTCGGACCGCCTCAATGTCTTGTCCGGCGGGATCCTCCAGCTCCCAGTCCTCGTACCGTTTGCCGGGATAGATCGGGCACGCGTCCCCACAGCCCATCGTGATGACCACATCTGCGGTTTGGACAGCGGTGGTGGTCAGCACCTGCGGGGTGGCAGCGGTGATATCGATACCTTCTTCAGCCATCGCCTCGATGGCCACCGGGTTGAGCGCCTCGGCGGGCTCCGACCCGGCAGATAGCACGGTAATCCGATCCCCGGCCAGGTGGCGAAGATATCCGGCGGCCATTTGGGACCGTCCGGCGTTATGGACGCAGACAAATATCACGGTCGGCTGGTGAGTATGAACAGTGGTCACGAGGAGGCTCCTGAGGCAGTACGGCTTGTCTGGTTGGATGCGGCGGAAGCGTGGTGATGGGGGACCGGGACGGTGGGGTCACCGGGGAACCAGCGACGTCCCAACCACAGCGCCACATACACCAGGCCGACCAGCACCGGTACTTCGATCAGGGGGCCCACGACACCGG
>CALBOC010000368.1 GCA_937896705.1 uncultured Micrococcaceae bacterium
CCATGCCCATCACCAAACACTCCTTCTTAGTGCAGCGCGCCGAAGACATTCCAAAAGCTCTGGCAGAAGCGTTTTACATTGCCAACACGGGCCGTCCCGGACCGGTACTGGTCGATATCACCAAAGACGCGCAGCAAGCCGAAATGGAATTCTCCTGGCCACCGGCCATGGACCTGCCCGGCTACCGTCCGGTGACCCGTGGGCATTCCCGCCAACTGCGGGAAGCCGCCAGACTCATCCAGGAAGCTAAAAAGCCCGTGCTATACGTGGGCGGTGGAGCCATGCGCGCCCAAGCGGCCGAAGAGCTCGCGGAGCTTGCAAAGCTCACGGGTGCGCCAGTGGTCACCACCCTCAACGCACGCGGAGTTTTCCCGGATGACGACCCGCAAAACCTCGGCATGCCAGGCATGCACGGCACGGTTGCTGCAGTTTCGGCGCTGCAGATGTCAGATCTGCTCATAACCCTGGGTGCCCGCTTCGATGACCGCGTGACCGGTCAGCTGGCATCCTTTGCCCCGCTGGCCAAGATTATCCACGCAGATATCGACCCGGCTGAGATTTCGAAGAACCGGACCGCAGATGTCCCGATCGTTGGCGATATCAAAACCATCCTGCCGGAACTGAGCGAACAGGTTCGGGCCAGCTTCGCCGACAACGGCACACCGGATCTGTCGGACTGGTGGCGGATCGTCAACCGCACCCGCGAAACCTACCCGCTGGGCTACACCCAAACCGACGATGGACTGATGGCTCCGCAAAAAGTCATCGAAACCCTGTCCGAAATCGCCGGTCCCGAAGCGATCTACGTCGCCGGTGTTGGACAACATCAGATGTGGGGCGCGCAATTTGTGCAATACCAGCGTCCGAACCAGTGGATGAACTCCGCCGGGCTGGGCACCATGGGCTTTGCGATTCCCGCGGCCATGGGTGCGCAGGTTGCCGAACCAAACCGCGCGGTTTGGGCCATCGACGGTGACGGCTGTTTCCAGATGACCAACCAGGAGTTGGCCACCTGCACGATCAACAACATCCCGATCAAAGTCGCGCTCATCAACAACTCCTCACTGGGTATGGTGCGCCAGTGGCAGACCCTGTTCTACGATTCGCGCTACTCCAACACCGACCTGAACACCGGTGCAGACTCGATCCGAGTACCAGACTTCGTCAAACTTGCCGAAGCCTACGGTGCCGTCGGTATTCGAGTGGAAAAAGAAGAAGACATCGCCCCGGCGATCGAAAAAGCCATGGAGATCAACGACCGGCCCGTGGTCATCGACTTCGTGGTCTCGGCCGACTCGATGGTCTGGCCGATGGTGCCCGCCGGTGTGTCAAATGACCAAATTCAAGTAGCCCGGGATATGACCCCGGAATGGGACGAGGATGCCTAATATGCAACGCCACACCCTTTCGGTATTAGTCCAAGACGTCCCCGGTGTTCTCTCCCGAGTATCCGGGCTCTTCGCACGCCGTGCTTTCAACATCGAATCGCTGACCGTTGGACCCTCCGAAGTCGAAGGCCTGTCACGCATGACCGTTGTTGTCGAAGCCCAAGGCGATGCGCTTGAACAGGTCACCAAACAGCTCAATAAACTGGTCAACGTCATCAAAATCGTTGAACTCAACCCAGAACAGTCCTCCCAGCGCGACCACATCCTGGTCAAGGTTCGCTCCGATGCATCCACCCGCGCATCGGTAGTCCAAGCTGTCGAACTGTTCCGCGCCAACGTCGTCGATGTGTCAACCGACGCCGTGACCGTCGAAGCAACCGGTTCCGCACAGAAACTGGAAGCGCTCCTGGAAGTGCTCGAACCCTTTGGCATTCGCGAACTCGTGCGCTCCGGCACCATCGCAGTTGCCCGCGGCGGCAAATCCATGACCGACCGCGCTCTGACCAAATAACCACCACCAACATCCACCAAGGAGAATTACACTCTCATGGCCAAAAAATACTATGACGAAGACGCCGACCTCGCACTACTGCAGGACCGCAAAGTAGCCGTCATCGGCTACGGCTCCCAGGGCCACGCCCACTCGCTGTCCCTGCGCGACTCCGGTGTCGACGTACGCATCGGCCTGGCCGAAGGCTCCAAATCCAAGGCCAAAGCCGAAGCAGAAGGCCTGAAGGTACTCACCGTTGCTGATGCAGCCAAAGAAGCTGACGTCATCATGATCCTGGTACCAGATCAGCACCAGTCCAAGGTGTTCAAAGAATCCATCGAACCGCACCTGCAAGAAGGCGACGCACTGTTCTTCGCCCACGGTTTCAACATTCGCTATGGCTACATCGAAGCCCCGACCGGTGTTGATGTTGCCATGGTCGCACCAAAGGGCCCAGGTCACGTCGTTCGTCGTGAATTCGAAGCCGGCCGCGGTGTCCCTGCGCTGATCGCTGTTGAAAAAGACGAATCCGGCAAAGCCAAAGACCTCGCCCTGGCATACGCCAAGGGTGTCGGCGGTACCCGTGCAGGTGTTATCGAAACCACCTTCACCGAAGAAACCGAAACCGACCTGTTCGGTGAACAAGCCGTCCTGTGTGGTGGCGCATCCCACCTGGTGCAGGCAGGGTTCGAAGTCCTCACCGAAGCCGGCTACCAGCCAGAGGTTGCCTACTTCGAGGTACTGCACGAGCTGAAACTCATCGTTGACCTCATGGTCGAAGGTGGCCTCGCCAAGCAGCGCTGGTCGATCTCTGATACTGCTGAATTCGGTGACTACGTCTCCGGTCCACGCGTTATCGATGCACGCGTCAAAGAAAACATGCAGGAAGTGCTCAAAGAGGTCCAGGACGGCACCTTCGCCAAGCGCTTCATGGACGATCAGGCCAATGGTGCCAAAGAGTTCAAGCAGCTGCGTGAAAAAGAAGAGCAGCACCCGATCGAAGAAACCGGTCGCGAACTGCGCCAGATGTTCTCCTGGTTGCAGGAAACTGACGACGACTACACCGAGGGCACTGCCGCTCGCTAAGTCGACTTAGCTAAGTGACGGGGGTATCGGGAATGTTTCCCGGTGCCCCCGTTTTGCTGCCATCCGTAGGTCCTGAGACGCACTCGCGGGACCTACGATAAGCTGCTGACTACCCTAGATAGTGTAGCCACTCATCAGCTACATCACAGGGCGACCCAGATGCGGTTCCTTTGGTCGCCAGCGAGTTGGTAAAGGACCCCGCTTTCATGGAGTAAGCCAAGAGCCCGATGCGATGCCGATCTTGAGATGCTCATAACGTACTCAAGGTCCTGGCGGCTCAGAATCGGGGTTTCAGCTAATCTACGGATGATGCTTTCAGCGGCGCTGTTGTGTCGAGAGAGTCCCGCGTTAAAAGCCCAGCCCTCAGGCACCTCCATCAACCTGTGTGCGGTTAAAATTGGCTCTCGCGCGACGACTCGCATCGACTCCGTGATGAGGCGAATGATAGGTTCCGCATTCCCCGCACGGTAAGCCCGTAACGTACGGAAATTAGTCTTCCCTGCGGGAGGACAGCGCGGCGGCTAGCGGGACAGCAGTGTGACGGATGTGTCCTCGTTGTCGTAGCAAGGCCGAAATCACTGCCCGCCCGATCCTTCCGTTCCCATCGGTAAACGAGTGAATACTTTCAAACTGCGCATGCACTAGGGCTGCTAGAGCATCGTCTCCTGCGGGGGTTAACCGTAGTCCGCTGTGTAGTCGGGAGCCGATGGTTGATCCCAATACTCTTCAAGAGTGACATCTTGCTCCGTTACCTCTTGAGCGGTCGGTTCTCCAACGTAGCGGAGGTGCCACGGCTCATAGGAATAGCCGGTGATTGATTCGACGCCTTCTGGGTATCGGATAACGAAACCGAACCGGGCGGCATGCTCCGCCAACCATTCGCCCTGCTCGGTCTGGGCAAAACAAGCACGAAGATTGCAGTCCGTGTTGCCCTCAAAACTCATATCGACCGCCAGCCCTGTCTGGTGTTCAGAGAAACCCGGCCGGGCCGTGAACTTGTCGGCGGATTCCTGCCCGCCTTCTGCGTGACGCTGCTCGTAGAGTGCCCGCTGGTGTTTAAAATCGCGGTACGCGGTGGTCACCCACAAATCGATCCCATCTTCGGTGGCTTCAGCGACTAGCTCCTCTAATGCAGCGGCTGCGTCTTCGCGAAGTTGTTGGCCCCCGTATTGCTGAGGTACATCAAGTGCTACCAGATCCGGCGGCTCAAAATCTTCAACTTCTAACCCGTGCTGCTTATTCACCAACACATGAATCGATTCAGGATCGAATGACGCCTCACTGCGCCGGATGGCCTCGGGAGGGGAAGAAACATCAGCGGGGGAGTTAGAGACATTTTGCTCAGCAGTCTGTGGGGTCTCTGAGGTCTGGGTCGGTGAAGATTCTTCGGTCGTGCCGGTGCTGCAGGCGCTACAGAACAAGAGGGCGGCCCCACCAGTCACAACCCGCTTCCAGAAACTCATAGAACTAGGGTACGGCATGGCAAGCTGCCGTAGTCAGAATATGGGACTCGCCGGTAAGCTCAGGCATAATGAGTCCTCACACTGCTGCGACGTCCCGAAACCTGCCCGTCAGACCCTCCCGCTGGCCGCAACGTGCTGTGCCGTGGCTTTTGTTTCTGGGCTTGGTGGCATGCGGTACTGCATCGCAAACCTCTGAAAGTCCCGCCCAAGACGCAGACGCGGGGAATACCGCACCGAGCGGCCCGCAGATGCGCGAGTATGACACGATCGACGAACCCGTGACATTCACGATCGCCGGGACCGGGGATGTCATTACTCACGATCACATCGTTGATGCGGCCGAAGCGCTAGCGGATGATTCCGACCAAGACTATGAATTCGGTCCGCTCATGGCCCCACTCGAGCCGTGGATCGCCGGGGCAGATCTGGCGCTGTGCGGTCTCGAAGTTCCGATGGTCCCCGCCGGAGGGGAACCCTCGGGCTACCCGGTCTTTGCCGCCCCGGAAGAACTGATCGCCGGACTAGCTGAGGTCGGATTCGATGGTTGCTCAACGGCCACCAATCATGCGGTCGACGCTGGCACCGACGGAGTGGAGCGCACTCTTGAAATCATGGACGAACACGAACTCGGCCATGCCGGCACTGCCCGTACAGAAGAGGAGGCCAGCGAGCCGCAAATCTATACGCTTCAACGCGGTGGGACCGAAATCGTCGTGGCGCACTTTTCCACCACGCTGATCCAAAATATCAACCCACCTGCTGACTCATCCTGGATGGTCACCGATGCAAGCGCTGAAGAACTCACTGAACAAGCAGGTCAGGCTCGAGCGGATGGGGCCGACATTGTCGTGGTCTCAGCGCACTGGGGCATCGAATACGGTCACGAACCCGATGAAGCACAACGCACCTACGGCCAAGCGCTGGCAGATGGGGGAGAGATCGATCTAGTGCTGGGAAGCCATCCCCATACCCCGCAGCCGCTGGAGCAACTCGAGGGCGGGCCCGAAGACAACGGCATGTGGGTGGCATGGTCGATGGGCAACTTTTTGACCAACCAGGATGAGGCCTGCTGCGTCATGGAAACCGCCACCGGTGCGCTCGTCTATGCAGAGGTAGAAGTTACTGAAAACGAAACCCCACAAGTAACCGAGGTTGGGTGGACTCCGGTGACCGTAGATCGGTCAGCTGAGCTGCATCGTGGGATTAGACCGCTGGCAGAATTAGTCGACGCAGAAGAGCTGCAGGATGAGGCCGGACTCACAGCTGAAACGATTGAGGCCCGGTGGGATCGCGTGCGTGAAGTCGTGGGCGAAGAATATTTGATCACAGATCCTCCAGAGCCTACCGATCACCAGCCGCTTGTCACCCCGCGGGTGGGTAGTGAGTAGCCAACTATTGGGCTGAATCGTGTGGCTGTGCGGCCACGAAGTCTTTGAGCCGGATAAGTGCCTGATCCCACGTATCGTAAAACGCGCCATCGCCTGGCTCGCCCGAGAACCCCTCCAAAGTCAGCTCAACATAGGAGCCATCGGTGGTCTCGTCGATCTCAATGGTAACCAGTGGCAGGGCATCTCTGCGTAACTCCGGCGCACCCCACGTGAACACCAACCGACGAGGTGGCAGGACCTCGTGGAACACGCCGCCAGAAACCGACCGTTCACCTGACTCATCATGAATACTGCTGTAGATGTAGGAACCACCAACCCGGACATCGTATTCGAGTTCATGCACGGGGGTCGTGGTCTGGGGCAGATGCCACCACTGTGCAATCGCCGCAGGCTTCGTCCAAGCCTCCCAGGCTTGTCGCGGGGTGCCGGGCACGTAATGCGTGATAGTAAAACGCTGGGTCATGTCAGTATCTTGCATCAGTGGGCTCCTTGCTCATGTGACCTCGTGACGGGCTTGTATTGTTATATCTTGCGCCCGCTTCGTTCGCAGGGGCAAGAGATGGCTGCTGAATCTCAGGTGAACCCTGCTGCGGTGTGACAGCGATCAAAGCACCGGCGATCATCGCATCAAGTGACTAGGATGGTTCCAGCACGCCGCACCCTCAACGCATAAGCACTGGTGTGTCACGGCGGGCTCACCATAGCTGTACTGGAGGCAAGGAATACACGGAAATGAACCCGTCACACGTTACCCCTGAGGATCTCCAGGATCCCTTCATCGATGCCGAAACCCTCCGGCAGATTGCCCTGGCTCGTCCGGACTTGCGCTCGCTGATCTTGCAGCATCCAAACTGCCATGCTGAACTGACCGCTTACATTCAACAACTCCCGGATCAGGGTCCGCCACCACCCGGTGCATCATACCCAGCCATCGGTCAGACGAAGTGGGATCAGCAGTATCAGCCATACACGCCCGGTTATGCTTCGCAACCACCGGTGAACCCCAGCGACGAAAAAATCTGGGGTGTCATCATGCACCTTGGGAATCTTTTGTTGAGTTTTCTCGTGCCGCTAATTATCTGGTTAATCTATCGCGAGCGCAGCCAGACACTGGATCAACAGGGCCGCGCTGCACTGAACTGGGCTATTAGCTTCTGGATCTATTCAGCCATTGCCAGCATTTTGATGTTCGTACTCATCGGCGCGGTCATTTTGCCCATCCTAGTGGTGCTCGACATCGTCTTCTGTATTATCGCCGCGGTCAAAGCCGGGAATCGACAGCCGTGGAAGTACCCGATATCCATTCCGTTTCTCAGCGTCAGAATTTAGGCAAACACAAAGCGTCGCTGTGCTCCTTGTCGGGAAGCACAGCGACGCCTTGATTTGTTCTGACTAATCTTCGAATGCAGTCTGCATGCAGCGCATTGCGGCCAGTGTTTTTGGTACACCGATATACGGCATGAGATGGACGAAACACTCGGCGACTTCTTCTCTGGTCATGCCTGCCACATCGACGGCAGTTTTGATGTGTCCGGTCAGCTGTGGCTCCGTCCCACCCATAGCGGCAAGTGCGGCCATGTTCAGCATTTGGCGGTCACGCAGTTCAAGACCCTCACGTTGGTAGGTGCCACCAAACACCGCGCCAACCACCCAGTCAGAGGCGCCCGAGGCGTATTGATCGAGCTGTTGCTTCCACGCTGCAGTGCCCTCTGGGGACTGGGTCTCTTCGACAAACTGGTTGCCTTTATCCATGCTGAGTTCCAAAGTATCCTCCTTGAAAATAACGACTCCCCAGCAGGCTATCAGTCGTCTGTGCGGATGCGGGCGAGATATTGCTCCAATGCACCGAGGGATGTAGCCCTCCGGTCGTAGAAAAAGTGATTACCCGCCGCGCCCGATGCGCCTCGAAGTTCAAAAACAACAGCGCGCCCTCGCCGTGCGGGCCGAGCTGAATCCCATCGGGCGGGATCACCGTGTCATGTGTGGCGAACCATTCAGCCCGTGCTTCCGGTTCGTGCCAGGCGTCCCAGACAGTCTCGGGATTCAGCGGAAGGATGCGAGTGATGCTAAACCCGTCGGGCGCTTGGCCATCCATAACCCTTGAAGTCGTTGTGCGTGTGATCGGAAGTGGCCACGACCTCGCTAGTGGCAGGTCGTTTGGTCCTTCACGCAATGTACTACTGTGCAAACTCCCCAATACACGCCGTAAGATGATGGCGGTGAGCAGTGTGCTCACGACAGTGTTTCCTATTATCGAAAGTGTGTCGTTCGTGTCCAAACCAGTAGTGCTTATCGCAGAAGAACTCTCTCCGGCCACCATGGATGCTCTTGGGACCGACTTCGAGATTCGTCACACCGATGGTTCCGACCGTGACCAGTTACTGCCAGCGTTAGCTGATGCCGAGGCTGTCTTGGTCCGCTCAGCCACCACGATGGACGCCGAAGCCATCAACGCAGGACAAAATCTTAAGGTCATTGCACGTGCCGGAGTCGGACTCGACAACGTTGACACGCAAGCCGCCACCGAAGCCGGCGTCATGGTGGTCAATGCGCCCACTTCCAACATCATTTCTGCCGCAGAACTGACCTGTGGTCATATCCTGGCCGCAGCCCGCAATATCGCACCGGCCAACCAGTCGCTGAAAGCCGGTGAATGGAAGCGCTCGGCATATAAAGGCATCGAACTTTACGAAAAAACCCTGGGCATCATCGGCCTGGGCCGTATCGGCTCCCTGGTCGCCGAGCGTATGAAGGCTTTCGATATGAATGTGCTGGCCTATGACCCGTATGTCACGGCAGCCCGAGCACAGAAAATGGGTGCCCATCTGGTGAGCCTGGATGAGCTGTTAGAGACCTCTGACTTTGTCACGATCCACATGCCCCGGACCCCCGAGACCATGGGCATGATCTCTGATGAACAGTTCAAGACCATGAAAGACTCGGCCTACGTCATCAACGTGGCTCGCGGTGGGCTGATCGATGAAGATGCCCTGGCTCGGGCACTGGATCAGAAGCTCATTGCAGGCGCTGGTATTGACGTGTTCGTCAAGGAACCGGCCAAAGATCTGCCATTTTTCGAATACGATTCAGCCACCGTCACCCCACACCTTGGTGCTTCGACCGAAGAAGCCCAAGAAAAAGCCGGCGTCGCAGTGGCGAAATCGGTCCGCCTGGCACTGGCCGGTGAACTCGTTCCGGACGCGGTTAATGTTGCCGGTGGGGTCATCGATCCGTATGTCCGCCCCGGTATCCCGCTGACCGAAAAGCTCGGCCGGATTCTGTCGGCCGTGATGAAGGGCGTTTCGGTGTCTGCTATTGAAGTAGAAGTCGCCGGAGAACTTGCCGACAAGAACGTGGACTCGCTCAAACTCGCTGCGTTGAAAGGCATCTTCACCGATGTCGTGTCGGGCCAGGTGTCCTATGTCAACGCTCCGGTGTTAGCTGAAGGTCGCGGTATCGAAACCCGCCTATCCACGACCATGGATTCCCCGCACTACCGCAACACCATTACGGTCAGCGCGGTCTCGGCCGGTGGACAAGAATTCAGCGTGA
>CALBOC010000369.1 GCA_937896705.1 uncultured Micrococcaceae bacterium
GGCAGGTGCCGCACGAAAACGAGCAGGTACTGCCCGATATCTGCTTCGTCCGCGAGGATCAACGGTATCCCGAGGATGCAATGGCCAAGCACGCTTTCACTGCTGCTCGAGACGCCTTCGAAAACTGGGACGAAGACTTCGCCCAACGGCTGATCAAAGATTTCCGGTTGCCCGAGAAAACCGCGATCAAAAAGATGTCCCGCGGCCAGAAATCGGCCGTCGGGGTGATCATCGGGCTGGCATCGCGAGCGCCCCTGACGGTGTTTGACGAACCGTATATGGGCCTAGACGCGGTCGCAAGGCAGCTGTTCTACGACCGGCTGTTGCAGGACTACTCGGAAAACCCCCGCACCATCGTACTGTCTTCCCACCTCATCGACGAGATCGCACACCTGCTAGAACACGTCGTGGTGATCGATCAGGGCCAGATTTTGGTCGATGAATCCGCCGAAGCATTACACGGCCGGGCCGTCACGCTGGTGGGTCGCGCCGATGCCGTCGACCAAGTCGTGGGCGACCGTGAAGTGCTCGATCGTGAAGAACTCGGTCGCATCGTTCGGACTACCGTGCTGGGCAGACTGTCGATCGAGGAGCGCCGACTGGTCGCCGAACTCGATCTCGACGTCATCCCCGTCTCCCTACAACAACTCATCGTGCACATGACGCGCAACAACGTCCTGGGGCAGACCGAATCGGAGGGTATCTCATGACCTCGACAACACTAGACACACCCAACTCGAAACGTTCGAGCTTTGCGCGGGTCCCGTCGGCGTTCCGACTGCAATTCGCGGTGCCCTACTCGTTCATCTGGCTGCCGATGATCATCTTCGTGCTCGCCTGGGCGTTTGGGTATGGGGTCTTGATTCTGGTCGATTCGCAAATACCAGACCGCGTGGCTGCCCAAGAGCCGCTTCATGCGACCGGGGCAGCGCAAGCCACCATCTGGTACTTGGCGTTCATGGCCGCCTACACCGCATCGCATACCTTCCCGTTTTCGGTGGCGCTAAGCTACAGCCGCCGGGTGTACCTGATCGGCACCTACCTAACGTTTTTGGTGGTGGCCGCCGGGTATGGGGCAGCAGCCATGCTGGCCTACTGGGTTGAACGGGTCACCGACGGTTTCGGCAACCATATGTATATCTTCGGTTCACCCTCCTTTGAGGACGGTGGCGGGATATTCGGTGTCGGAGCAGTGGCCGCGGTCGTTGCGCTATTCTTCATGTGCTTCGGGTTCTTCTGGGCCATCCTGTACCGCAGAGTCACCATTCCGATTCTGTGGACGGTGATCATCGGCGTCATTGTTATCATCCTTGGAACTATCGCGCTGATTACGGTCAACGAATGGTGGCCCCACGTCGGCGCATGGATCGACACGCAAAACGCATATACCTTGGCGGGCTGGGGACTGCTGGCCACGGTGCTGCTGGGCTTGTTGAACTACGCGCTGATTCGCAAAGCCACCGTCAGCTAACCACATCCGACCCCTCAAAGACGGCGTCTACCGGTAGTCACCGGTGGGCGCCGTCTTGACGTTCGTCAAGGCAACCTCGCCGGGTCTTCCGTACAGTGTGAAACAACCTTGGAAAACAAGGCTGAAACAACACACGTTAGGAAAAGCTCATGACTACTCAGTCCACAACTCACACCCTGCTTCGTGCCGAAGGCTTCTCCTGCCCCTCGTGCGTCAACAAAATTGAAAAACGCGTCAGCCGACTCAAAGGCGTGGACGACGTGAAAGTGCATTTTGCGACCGCACGGATTGAAGTTGACCACGACGAATCACAAGTGTCCGTCGATGACTTGGTCGCAGCCGTAGCCAAAGCCGGCTATAAAGCCACCCCGTCGGCATTCTAGGACGGGCGAGTTCGGGAAGGGGAGCGCGATGAATTGGTTCCAACGATGGTGGTACGGTAACTGGGCCGTCCCGGTGATCTCGGGTGTGCTGATCCTGGCGTCGTTCGCCGTGGAGCACCTGGCCGCAGGTGCGTGGAACACCGTGGTCGGCCCGCAGTGGTGGGTTGATGCTGGGGAACACGCCCACGGTTCGGGCCACGTCTTCACCCTGGCCAACCTGTTAATGTTGGCCGCCGCGGTGGTCGCCGGTTACGGAATCGTAGTCAACGCGGTCCGTGCGCTGATGACCAAAATGATCAGCATTGACCTGCTGGTGTCCGTTGCGGCCATCGGCGCGACAATCATCGGAAACTTCTGGGAAGCCGCCGCCGTGACGTTCTTGTTCTCGGTCGGGCACGCGCTAGAAGCCGCCACGATGAACAAAACCCGCTCGGCGCTGGCCGAACTCGTCGCCGTGGCCCCGGATACCGCCGTGGTTATGCGTGACGGGGAACAACACGAAGTCCCGGCGCACCAGGTGCGGATGGGCGAAATCGTGCTGGTCAAAAACGGGTCCAAAGTGCCCGTCGACGGCCAGGTAGTCGCCGGTACCGCCGCGCTCGACGAAGCCTCAATTACCGGGGAATCGATCCCGGTTGAGAAATCCAAGAGCGACCCGGTGTTCGCCGGCACCATTTCTACTTCCGGCTTCCTGCAGGTATTAGCAACCGGGGTCGGCGCGGACACCACATTGGCGCGCATCATCCACCGCGTCGAAGAAGCCCAAGATGCCAAAGCTCGTACTCAAGCCTTCATCGATCGGTTTTCGACCTGGTATACCCCTGCGGTGTTCATCCTGGCACTGCTGACCGGGCTGATCACTCAGGACGTGGTCTTAGCGCTGACCCTGCTGGTCATCGGGTGCCCGGGTGCGCTGGTCATCTCAATTCCGGTGGCGATTGTCGCAGGTATTGGTCGGGCGGCCCGCAACGGTATCTTGATCAAAGGCGGCGAGTACCTAGAAACCTCGGCAAAAATCTCAGCGGTAGCCGTGGACAAAACCGGGACGCTCACCGAAGGCCGCCCCAAACTCACCGACATCATCGTGCTGGACGACCGTCTCTCACGCACCGATGTATTGCGGTGGGCTGCAGCCGCCGAAGCCGGTTCCGAACACCCGCTGGCACGCCCGATTCTCGACGCCGCGCGCGACGAAGGGGTGGGGCCCACCGGCATGCCCGGTGGTGTCACCCCGGTGGCAGGTAAGGGCATCGTGTCGATGGTGGACGACCGAAGGGTCCTCATTGGCAACGCGCCCCTGCTGGCCCAATACGGGGTTGCGGATACGGTCGGCGCCGATCAGGCGGCCAACCAGCTCGCTGCCCAAGGCAGAACCCCGATGATCGTGGCCGTCGATGACGCAGTGATCGGTGTGATCGCCGTGGCCGACCAAATTCGGAAAGATGCTCCCGAGATGATTGCCAGACTGCACGCGGCCGGGGTCGACAAAGTCGTCATGCTCACCGGCGATACCCAGCTGGTGGCCGAAGCCATCGGTGAGGCCGTGGGGATTGATGAGATCCAGGCGTCCCTACTACCTGAGGACAAACTCGACGCGGTCGCGGCGATGCAGCGCGACGGTCATACGGTGGCGATGGTTGGCGACGGTGTCAACGATGCCCCGGCACTGGCAACCGCCGACATCGGGGTCGCGATGGGCGCGGCAGGTTCGGCGGTGGCCGTGGAAACCGCCGACATCGCCCTGATGGGTGACAACCTGCTGAAACTGCCCGAATCCGTCAGCCTGGCCAAACGCACCGTGTCAGTGATGCGCCAGAACATCTTCATCGCACTGGCCACCGTGGTCGCCCTGTTAATCGGGGTCTTTGCCGGTGGGGTAACCATGTCGGTCGGGATGCTGGTCCACGAGGGCTCGGTGCTGGTCGTGATTCTCAACGCGATGCGCCTGATGCGCAACGACCAACACGCAACCACGATGTCCAAGACCGACCGCAGCCCAGCCGCCAACGCCAAAGAAACCCAAACGGCCGAGGTCTAGCCGCCCCGGTCGTCACGAACACACAAGGAGTCACATGACCGAGAAACATTTTGCACTCGAAGGCAACATCAAACACTTCACGATTGCTGATATCGCCAAAGAAAGCCCCGACTTTCGCCGGACCCTCTGGACCGGTGACCACGCGCAAATCGTCATTATGACGGTCCCTGCGGGCGGCGAAATCGGCGACGAGGTCCACGAACACACCGACCAGATCCTAACCTTTATCTCCGGCACCGGCGAAGCCGACCTACAAGGCGAAACCCACCCGATCGAGGCGGGAGACCAGTGCGCCGTCCCCGCCGGGGCGCGGCACAACTTCCGCAACACCGGCGACGAGCCCCTGGTGCTGTACACCATTTACTCCCCGCCGGAGCACGCAGCCGATGCCCAGTATGCAACTAAGGAAGCGGCCGACGCAGCCGAAGCGTCGGGCGAAGACACCCCACCTCAAGCCTGAAACGAACGCTGACCCAAGGAGGGACCCGTATGACTAAGACGCTGGTTTTCACCGAATTTGGTGGACCCGAAACCCAAGAATTCCTCGACCGTGAGCTACCGGCCCCGACGGGCGCGCAGGTCGCGATCCAGGTCAAGGCCGCCGGCGTAAATCCGGCAGATTGGAAGATTCGGGCCGGACAGATGGGCGATCACTGGAAACTTCCCGCCCCGATGGGACGCGAAGCCGCCGGGATCGTGACCGCCGTCGGTGACGACGTCGACACCTTTGCCGTTGGCGATGAAGTCCTGGGGCTGGCTGCAAAAGGCCACGGCACCTTCGCCGAGCACACTGTGCTCAACGCCAACCAAACCGTGGCCAAACCCGAAGAGCTGAGTTTTGCGGACGCTGCGGCCCTCCCCGTAGCGGGTGGGACCGCCTATGACGTCACCCACCAGATCGAACTTGAGCCAGGCCAGGCGATGGTGATTCTGGGTGCTGGCGGGGGAGTCGGACTGCTGGCAGCCCAGATCGGGCAGGTCCACCAGTTCAACGTCATCGGGGTGGCTAGCGCGTCGAAACGACAGCTCATCGAAGCCACCGGGGCCACGTTTGTGGAATCCGGGGACGGGGCGGCTGACCGGGTTCGCGAGCTCGTCCCGGACGGTGTAGATGTGCTCATTGATCTGGTCGGTGGGAACCCGCTGCGCGAGATTGCCACGGTCGCCAAAGACCCGAGCCGCATCATCTCGACCGCTGATCCGGAGACCGCTGAGGCACTCGGTGGGGCCGGTGTGCAACGCACCAAAGAGGGTCTGAAGAAAATCACCGAAGTCGCCGAATACGGCCTGGTGACCCCAAACATCGTGAAACGTTTCGCGTTGCCCAACGCTCAGCAGGCTATCGCCACCGTCGAAGCAGGACACGCAGCCGGCAAGGTCGTCATCGAACCTTAACCCACGGGGTGCTTCGAGACCAGGGAGCAGCATCATGACCGCCCGGTCCGCAAGTGTGATCCGTGTTACCATAACGAGGAATTGGCATTATCCCAGGTAACCGAGCTGGAGCTACCATGTCGAATTCCTCATCAGCACAGCCAGACTCCGCTACACCCCGCAAGCGTCGCCCCTTTCAACGTTTCCTGACCGGCATTGAAAACGTCGGGAACAAACTGCCGCACCCGGCCACGCTATTTGGCATCTTGGCCCTGCTGGTGCTGTTTTTCTCCTGGTTGTTGTCCACGCTGCAGGTGACCGCTGAAGATCCCGTCGAGGGTGGTCAGATTGAAATCTTCAACCTCCTGTCGGCAGAGGGCATCCAGTGGCTATTCACCTCGGCCGTGGACAACTTTTTGGGCTTCGCGCCGTTGGGTGTCGTTCTGGTGACCATGCTGGGAATCGGCATGGCAGAGCAGACCGGGTTCATCGGTGCGTTGCTGCGCGGTTTCATCTTGGCGGTGCCGAAATCGCTGGTAACTTTGGGCATCGTGTTCGCCGGGGTGATGTCTTCGGTGGCTTCGGATGCCGGCTACGTGGTCATCCCGCCATTGGCCGCCATTTTGTTCATCGCGATGGGACGGCATCCGCTGGCGGGTATCGCTGCCGGTTTCGCTGGTGTCTCGGCCGGGTTCAGCGCAAACCTCTTACTGTCGGGCACCGATGTGCTGCTGGGCGAGCTGACCATCGACGCGGCCGCCACGGTCGATGCGGAATACGCCGAAGGGATGAACCTGGCGATGAACTACTGGTTCATCATCGTCTCGACCTTCCTCCTGACGATCGTCGGCACGCTGGTCAGCCACTATATCGTCGAACCCCGTCTGGGCTCTTGGGAAGGTGAAGGCGCGGTCTCGGGCGAGGATCAAGAATCCATGAGGCTGTCGGACCAAGAACGGAAAGGCCTCATCTGGGCCGGCGTCTCCGCCCTCATCACGATCGCCCTGCTTGCACTGCTAATCGTGCCACCAAATGGCGTGCTGCGCGGTGAAGACGGCGGCATCGTGCAATCACCGTTCATGGACGCCCTGGTCATCATCATCGTGATCGTGTTTATTATCCCCGGCACGGTCTATGGCATTGTCACCCGTTCGGTCCGCAATGACACCGATGCCGTCGACCACATGTCGAACACGTTGGCCGGCATGGCGGTATTTATTGTGCTGGCCTTTTTCGCCGGCCAGTTCATCGCGTATTTCGAAGAGTCGAATATGGGACTGATGGTCTCGGTGGCCGGGGCAGACTTCCTCGAATCGATCAACCTCACTGGCATCCCGCTGGTGTTGCTCTTCATGCTCTTCGTCGGGATTATTAACATATTTGTTGGGTCGGCGTCAGCTAAATGGGCGATGCTCGCCCCGGTGCTGGTCCCGATCATGATGTATCTGGGATTCTCGCCCGAATTCACCCAGGCCGCCTATCGCGTCTCTGACTCGGCGACCAACGTGCTGAGCCCGCTGTTACCCTATTTCGCCCTGATCATCGCCGTGGCTCAACGCTACGATCGCAAGGCGGGCCTCGGCTCGTTGATTTCCGTGATGCTGCCGTACTCCATCGCATTTTGGGCGTCATGGACGTTAATGATCATCGGTTGGTACCTGCTGGATCTGCCGCTCGGTCCCGGCTCCCCGGTGCATTACTAACTGCGACGGTTGTCAGCTCCGTGACGGTTTATGGCCGGGCTCGAGAGGGCCCGGTCACAATCGCTTTAGAGTGGAAGCCAAACCGCTTAGCAGTAGAAGGAGTTTGCGTGCCGAATACCGAATCCGAACGTGTCGCTCAGGCAGCCTATGACAGCCAGGACGCCGGTGCGTTCTATTCCCAGATCTGGGGTGGCGACGACATTCATTTGGGCCTGTACGCCACGGCAGAAGAACCGATAGCTGACGCCAGCCATCGGACCATGGAGCATATGGCCCAGAAAATCCAGCAGGACGCGATCAACTACATCGTCGATTTGGGTTCCGGGTACTGCGGTGCCGCACGCTTTCTCACCGAACACTTCGGCAGTCAGGTGCTGGCGGTCAACCTCAGCCCTGAACAAAATCGTCGCGCCAGGACTCTCAATGAGCAGGCCGAGGTCGATGACCGGGTCACGGTGGTGGATGCCAGCTATAACGACGTACCCGCCCCCGATGCGGTCGCAGATCTCGTCTGGTCCCAGGACGCTTTCCTGCACGCGCCCCAGCGTGACGTGCCCATGGCAGAAGCTGCTCGTATTCTGAAGCCCGGCGGCGAATTCCTCTTCACCGACCCGATGGCCGCCGATGGTGTTTCGGCGGCCGAGCTATCCGGAGTGCTCGAGCGGCTGAACCTCAGCTCACTGGCCTCACCGGGCGAGTACCAGCGGCTCGCTCACGATGCGGGACTCGAACTTATTGAATTCGACGATTATAGCGAGATGCTGCCGATCCACTACGGACGGGTCCTGGAAGAAACTCAGGCCAACGCTGACCAGCTGCTCAAAACCGCAAGTCAAGAATACTTAGATGCGATGATGGCCGGGTTACAGAACTGGGTCGACGCCGGCAACCGCGGCCTGTTGAGCTGGGGGATTTTCCACCTGCGCAAACCCACAACCTAAAACCGGTGTTCCATGGATGAGATAGCAAAAGCCTACGATTCAGAAACCAGCCCGGCGGAAGACCTGCTGGGCACTATGGTGTCAGCCGATGATCCAGACCGTCAGGTCATTGAACCGTGGGCAGCTGCTGTATCCGGTTCGATTCTTGATGTTGGGTCGGGCACGGGGCGGTGGACCGGGCACCTTGCGAACCTCGGGCATGAGGTCACGGGGCTTGAGCCGGCTGAACGACTCATTCAGCTTGCCCGCGAGACTCACCCGAGTGTGCAGTTTCTGCGGGCGAGTATCTCGGATCTTGAGGAGACCCCCACACGGTGGGCTGGGATCCTGGCCTGGTATTCGGTGATTCATATGGGGCCAGCGGAATTGTCCAATGCGCTGAGCACACTGCGGTCGGTACTGACCTCCAACGGCACCATGTTGATGTCGTTCTTCTCCGGTCCCGAGCAAGAAACTTTCGCTCACCCGGTGGCAACTGCTTATCGCTGGCCGATGTCTACTATGAAGGGCATGCTCAGCGGAGCAGGTTTCGAAATCACCGCCCAACATTGGGACCCCCGCGCCCCGCACGCTTATGTCATTGCTCGTCCGGCGAATCGTGAGGAGTAGTGATCTTCGAAGCATGGCGGGGCGTGCTGGCACATGGGCATGGTGGGGTTATGCGGCGCGGTACCCGGAGATTTCGAAGACCATCCTGGGTGGGTCGCTGGTGGTGTGGCGGATGTCGCTGATCGGGGGTCGGGTGGGCACCG
>CALBOC010000370.1 GCA_937896705.1 uncultured Micrococcaceae bacterium
AGATACATCACTTGAGCTTGAACTGTACCAGACTTACTGGACGTTCGGTAGGTAAAGTTCACAATCTGCGGATGAGGCTGCAGGAAGTTCGCGACGATGCCACGCTCCTTAAGGGTTGGTGGCTCATCCGGTCGCCAAAGATACTCGGAGTTCGCTCTGTTATTGCTGCAATATCAGAGGTATGAAATTCTTCCTCAATTCGCAGGGTGTGCACTGTTTCTGCTACAAGTCTATCGCTACACTGACGGCATGACTTATGCGCATATGGGCTCTTTGGTTGCTCAACCCGGCAAGCGCGACGCCGTGGTGGAAATCCTAACGCGGTTGCGTCCTGAGCTCAGGGATGCAGGGTGCCTGCTCTATGAGGTTGGGACCAAAGACGGCGAACCAGACTCTGTCTACGCGATGGAATTATGGGAATCCGCCGAAGCCCACCAGGCATCCTTGCAACTCGCAGACGTGAAAGCTGCCATCGACGAGGTCGTGCCTATGCTCACTGGGCAATTTGAGAGTCAAGATTTCAACGTTGTCGGTTCCCCACTTCGCAGCACGGAAGCCTGAGCCACCAGTACTGTGGGGTTGTACGCCAAACTTCAGCGCTGCTCCGGGTACATCTCTTTGATCATCTCGTAAGAGTCTTTGATCAAAAACCGCAGAATGTCCTCGTCGACCTTGTCGAGTTTCGTCAGATAAAGACAGGCCTTGCTGGTCTTATGGGGGCCTAACGCCGCTAATTTGTCAGGGTGCTGCTCGGTAAAATTATTCATCAAGTACACGGCCAGGTTAGCTTTCCGCGGGCTAAAGCCCGCAGCAGGCGCATCCCCTTCTCGATCTGATTCGTACACGTAGTGATAGCTCCCGAAGCCGATGATGCTCGGCCCCCACATCACGGGTTCTTCCCCAGTAATGTCACGCATGATTTCTACCATGCGTTCGGCATCCGCACGGCGCGTGGCGTTTTCGACCTGGTCGATGAATTCCTGCGGATCGACATCGGTGGGTTGCATTTTATTGGTGGTTTTTGCCACGGCTCTCCTTCAGATGATTCGCTATCCATAGGCTACGCTCATCATCTTGCCGGCTGAAGAGTGACGCTGTGACTCGCTAATTCGGTTGACGGAGTGGGTCAATGCTAGTAACTAGGGTGCGTAAAAGCGGGTATACCCGTCACGGCACTGATGCGGGCACATAGTGGCCCAGGGGCAGGCAATAGGAACTACTGCCATCAAGAGTGCCCAGTTTAGTCAGGGTGATGCTGCTTGCCAGCCTGTCTGGAGCCAGCCGCGCTGAAGCCGCCTAGATCTGCGGCGTCTCTGCCCCACATTCCCTTCGTAGTTAGCGAAAAATGCAAACTCGTGTGATCGTTTGTATGGGCTCTGCAGTCGGCTTCTGAATGTTAGTCATTCAGTAGTCGGGTGCAAGATCGGCCTCCCAGCAGAGTTCTGTCACATTAACTATCGAATACATGACAGAGGAGGACCAAGATGTTGATCGGGTACATGCGGGTTTCCAAAGCCGATGGCTCTCAAGCCACTGATCTGCAAGGCGATGGACTCCTGGCCGCCGGAGTGGACGCCAGCCAGCTTTATGAAGATTAAACCTCAGGCAAGCAAGGGGACCGTCCGGAGCTGGCGGCTTGTTTGAAGACCTTGCGGTCGGGTGACACGTTGATCGTGTGGAAGCTTGACCGGCTCGGGCGGGATCTGCGGCATTTGGTCAACATCGTTCATGACCTCACTGACCGCGGGGTCGGACTCAAAGTGCTCACCGGTTAAGGGGCGGCTATTGATACCACGCCTGCTTCGGGCAAGTTGGTTTTTGGGATTTTCGCGACGCTAGCGGAGTTTGAGCGGGAATTGATTTCAGAGCGTACAAAAGCGGGTCTGGCGTCAGCTCGAGCTCGTTGTCGAAAGGGCGGGCGGCCCTATAAAATGACCCCGGCTAAAGACCAGCTTGTAGCAGCTTCGATGGGTCAGCCCGGCACCAATGTTGGCGAGCTATGTAAGGAACTTGGCGTCACCCGCCAAACCCTCTATCGGCACATGAAGCCGCTTTCTGAACTGAAGAGTATCTGAAGCGAAAACTTTGTCCAGCGCGCCACGAGCACCCACCATGTTGAAAGCGACACTCCGGTAAGAGGTGACGGTGGCCTTTAGTGCGGAGCATCGGCGCCAGTCTTGTGGCAAAGTACCGGAATTGACGTTTTTTCAACTGTAGTACGTAATTTACCGGGCCGAGTCCGCCCGGGCGACAACCTCCTCCCGATGCGCGCCCGGCCCAGATGGTCTTTAGCTTTTCAGTGGTTTGTGACTTGTTTCTGGTGAGAGCCAGACTGCGATCAGCGCAATTACGGCCGCACCCATCAGATACCAACCGGGGGCGATTGCACTACCGCTGGTAGCAATGAGTAATGTCGCGATCGCCGGTGCGGTTCCACCAAAGACGGCATTGCCCACATTGAACGAGACCGCGAAACCTGAATAACGCACTCGGGTCGGGAAGTTCTCCGCCAAGAAGCTAGCTAGGCTGCCATCATTGAGCGTCAGCATGGCCCCTAACAGAATCTGGACCAGCAGAATCATCACGATGCTTCCTGTTCCCAACAGGATGAACGCCGGGACCGTTAGCAGGATAAACAACACGGAGGCGCTCATCAGAATGGTGCGGCGTCCAAAGCGGTCCGACAGGTGTCCAGTGAGGAAGATAAAGCCGATGTAGGTGACCAGCGAAACGGTGGTGGTCAGGTTGGCGATGGTTGGATCTATGCCAATAGTCTGGGTCAGATAGGTTGGCATGTACGTCAGGATGACATAAAATCCGACGGCATTGAGCAGGACTGCTGCAGTAGCCCGGACTAGAGTCCGCCAGTGATCCCGGAACAAGGCCCAGATTGGAGCTTTAATCACTTCGTCTTCCTGGGACATCTCCCGGAAAACCGGAGAGTCTTCGAGTTTCCGACGAATATACACGCCGATGAGCCCCAGCGGTGCGGCTAACAGGAACGGTAGACGCCAGCCCCACGATTCCATTTGTGCATCCGTCAGAGATGCAGTCAACACGGTTGCCATTAGGGAGCCAAATAGTAGCCCGGCGGCTGTTGAACCCGGCACCACTGCGGCATAGATGCCGCGTTTTCCTTCGGGGGCATATTCGACCAGATAGGCTGATGCTCCGGCGTATTCTCCCGAAGCGCTAAACCCTTGCAGCAGGCGAAAGAGCAGCAGTAAGGCTGGTGCCCATAGCCCAATTTGTAAAGCGCCCGGTAACAGCCCGATGCATACGGTTGATGCGGACATGATCAGGATGGACCACGCCAAAGCGTTGCGTCGACCGACCCGGTCACCGATGTGGCCCCAAATGAATCCACCGAAGGGTCTGACAAGGAATGAGACCGCAAACAGGGCGAATGTCCAAATCAATCCATCAGTGAGGTTCTCCGAGGGGAAGAAGACAGCGGCAATGACCACGGCCAGGTAACTGTAGGCGGCGTAGTCGAACCATTCGACAAAGTTCCCAATAAAGCTGGCCACAATAACCTTGCGGCGTTCCTTTTTCCCAATGCCAGCTGGGTGTGTACGTTCTTGTCCTGAGAGTGTCGGGCCGAGTTCTTGATCAGAGGTCAGCGCATCTGCGTCAGACATTCTTCACCGCCATAACGTCATGATGAGTTGCATTGATTGCAACAGGGTTGCCCCATCGTATTACGTGATATGTATCACGGTCAAGGAAGTGGAGGACAAAGTGGCGCCGCGTGCGAATAAGCGTGGTTAACGTGCGCAATAGCCCGTCCTCGGGGGTGCAGATGAGGAAACGACGTTCATCGAAGCATGTGTCGGCGCACTGTGATCGTTGGGCTTACCTGAAGCCGCCAAACCAGGCTGCAAAACTCGCCAAAAAGAATTAGCAGTCCCAGCGGCATCTTGGAGATGGTCTTCCAACATCAAGCCGAGCGTCCCGAGAGCTTGTACGATAGCGCCGTGACCGAATATCAGATTGACACCGCCAACATCCTGGCACGCCATCGTCAGCTCAGCGGCCTTAAAGCCCTGGCAACCTCAGGCCAGAAGTTGACCGAACGCAGCTTCGAGCTCTACGGACCGACGGCTACGGCTGAGTTTGCGAAATGGACGAGCCGTGCCGGGAACCTAGCAGCCAAACCCCAGGTGGTGCAGGTCATCCAAGCCCACCAGCAACTCATTCAAGCCCACGGTGTCTATGGTTGGTTGCAGATATTACTCACCGGCGCGGTCTATCAATATCACCGTGACCTCAACATGCAGGGCCGTACCGGCGATGCAACGTACCTCTCCCGGCAACATGTGGACAGTGTCTGCCGGCTCGGCACGCACATCGTACTCAACTATGGGGCACCGACGGTCGGGAACCGTCAGCTGCTGACGCACTTCATGTCTGGCAACTATGCGCGCCTCGTGGATCGTATCCTGCCATCCGTGGGCGCAGAGCTCGGTCAAGAACTTTCCGGCGAAGCCCTGGAGCAGGGGGCGAACCCGGTGTTCCGGTTGCCGCAAGAAGGCTTGCAGCTGGCTATCGTGCACGAGTTAGATCTGCGTCCGATGGATGCCGACGAGCCGGTCCAGGATGACGGATTTCCGCCCCAGCCCGACGCGATCCGCCAGACCGATGTCTCCACGATGAGTGGTGCAACCCAGCAGATGATTTATGAGCTGTCCATGATCACGCGTGCACTCCAGGGAGACACTCCGCCGGAACCCTGGGATGAGACGCTAGTCCGTGCTCGTCTCGAAGCCACCATGGGCATCGCCTGGGCTTCGCAGTGTCTCTACCCGCATCCCGAGGTCGCGTCCGAGGAACTTCGACAGATGTATATCGAGGACCTCGTGGCCCGGGTCGAAAAACTCCAGGATCGTGGCATCATCGGCACAGTCTCCTCCGATATCTTCGAAACTCGCCAGCTCGTTGAAGAAGCTGCCGAGGGCGACCCTGGCACCGCGATGCTCTACGAGCGTGCCATGCGCCAGTCCGTGGATAATGCCGCCTGGGTCCTGTTGAACTGGGTACCGGATCTGCAAACGGCAGGTTTTCTGGCCCAGTTACTGCTGGACTATCAGTTCGATGTGTTCTTCGACGAGATAGAGACGCTAGAACTTCCATGAGACGCCTTAGCACCCGTCAAAGAGGCCTCGTCGCCCAGGTTTGAAGGGAGTGCATGATCTAGACAGCAGGGGAAATGAGCGGCCATGATGAAGCACTGCTCATTCGGAGGTCCCCATGCAGACGTTGCTAGACATGCTCATCCCCACCGTACCCGTGTGGGAAGTGATAGTCCGTGGGACGTTGACCTCTCTGGGCCTCATGTTGCTGCTATGAATCGTTGGACAGCGAGAATCCGGCGGTCTTGGACTGACCGATCTGCTCATCGTCGTCCATGCGGCCGATGCCGCCGGGGTAGGTCTGCAAGGAGATGCTAGCTCACTTTCCGACATTCTGGTGCTCACCATCTTTTTCTGGAGCGTGACGCTGGATGCCCTATCGTACCGCTGGCCGAGATTTGCGCGCATCGTCAAGGCTCGACCGAAACTGCTCGTTCAAGACTGCCAGATTAATCGGCGTGCGCGCCGGCGTGACTTTATGAATAATGAAAAGTTATGGCGACTTATGAAGATTCGTTGCTTCACTGAAGGTTATTTCTTGGCTCCCAATTGATGCATGTCGTGAATCGAGGCTATAGTGCAATACAGAATCTTGAGATCCGGCGTATAGCCCTAGCTACCCGGACAGCAACCCTCTCACCGTAGTGGGGTGCTCTAGGTGATGATTCGGCCCAGCGAAAAAATCGTGGGCAAGTATGGTGCCTCTCACTGAAGCTCCCCAATATGCGCGAGCTGTCGTGTGCGGAAGTGCCACGAATTTCATGAAACGAGTGAAAACTGATGACTTCTACTTCAACTATTGCACTACCAACGTTCGAACAGCTCCTACAAGCTACGGAACACGTTTCGCCCACTGACCTGCAATTACACCAACATTTTGCACCGGTGTTCGAAACGATCGCTGCTGGTGCAAGGCAACGGGAGCAAGACCATGAACTAGCGTTTGATGCCTTTGAAAAATTGCGGACCTCGGGTTTTACTCGCGTTCGTCTAGCTCGAGAGCATGGTGGAATTGGTGCATCCCTGCCGCAATTAGCCGAACTATTAGTTGACCTCGGACAAGCAGATTCAAATTTACCTCAAGCCCTACACGGGCACTTCATGTTCACAGAACAGCATCAGAATGAATCTCAAGGGGCAGTCTCTGCATGGTGGCTTGCTGAGGTGGCCAAGGGCAAAATCTTTGGTAACGCCCTGGTTGAACTCCCCCCTGCAGCGGGCAAGCGCCCGGTGTATTGGACCGACGCGGAACCCACGTCCGGTGGAGTCATTGCTCATCTGACCGGCGACAAATTTTATTCAACTGGCGCGATCTTTGCCGACTACCTTCTCATTTCAGCGTCGCGTGCAGCTGATGAAGACGAAGGACCATTGTTTGCAATCGTCGACGCAGAACACCCTGGTGTCAAACGAATCGACGATTGGAATGGTTTTGGGCAACGACTCACCGCTTCGGGTACGACCATTCTCGACGAGGTTCCCGTGCTTGAAAACCGGCTCCAGGAATTCGATGTGCCCACCGGAGTGCTCTCGTACACGATCTTGTGGATCGCCTTAATTGCTACCCAAACCGGCATAGGCCAAGCGGCGATAAAAGATATTACCCAGTACGTTGCCACTCGACGCCGGACCTACAACCACGCAACAGCAGAGACCCCTGCAGAAGATCCTCTGGTACATGAAGTCATCGGGAAAGCCTCCGCCAAAGTGTCCGCAGCTCGACACATCGTGCGAGGTGTAGCAGCCGTTGCAGAGCAGTCCTATGTGCAAATTCAAGGGCATACCGATCTGGAAGACCCGGTCTTTCTAGATGCGCACACGAGAGCAAATATTGCACTATCTGAAGCTAGTCTGGTGGTCTCAGAACTCATTTTGGATGCCACCAATCAGATTTTTGAAGTCGGGGGAGCATCCGCGACGATCGCATCCAATCAATTGCACCAGCACTGGCTCAATGCGCGTACCATCGCTAGCCACACACCTTTAATTTATCGTACCCAGGCTGTGGGTAACTACCGAATCAACGGCGTGATCCCACCGCACCACTCGACTGCCCGAAACTCAGAACCGCGCCAGGGATAGATTCCTGGCCGCTCGCTGCTGATAGTTCAGGGCGCACCATCCAACGACGGTGCGCCCTGAACCGCGAGAATAACACTACGGTGACCAGTTACGCGTTAGAACAGTCCTAAAATCTCGCCTTCATCGTTGACGTCCATCTTGTCGGAAGCGGGTTTAGCAGGCAGGCCAGGCATCGTCATCATGGCACCGGTCAGGGCCACTACGAATCCGGCACCGGCACGCAGATTGAGCTCACGCACGGTCACCCGGAAGCCGTCAGGAGCGCCCAGGGCTTTGGGATCGTCACTGAATGAGTACTGGGTTTTTGCCATACACACCGGCATCTTATCGAGCCCGGCTTCTTCGAGTTGTTTCAGCTGACGTTGTGCGGTCGAGGAGAAATCGACACCGTCGCCACCGTAAACGTTGGTCACGATATGTTCGATGCGCTCCCGAATACTGGTGTCTTCACAGAACATCGGCTGCACGGTATCTTCGGAGTCTTTGAGGACCTCGGTAAGATGCGAGGCCAGGGCTTTGGCACCTTCGCCACCGTTGGCCCACACACTGACGACTTCGGCATGTACATCGTGTTTGGCGCAGAAGTCTTTGACCCACGCCAGCTCTTCTTCGGTGTCTTGTGGGAACTGGTTGATCGCAACCACCACGGGGGCACCGAAGGACTTGACGTTTTTCAGGTGGCGCGCGAGGTTCGCGGAGCCTTTTTCCATGGCGTCGAGGTGACCGGAGCGGTCATCGCCGGGGTTATTGACCTCATCGACGGATAGCCCGCCGTTGTATTTTAGCGAGCGGACGGTTGAGACCACGGTGACTGCATCGGCGGCGAACCCTCCGGCTGGTCCGGTGATGTTGACGAATTTTTCGCCCCCAAGGTCGGCGCCGAATCCGGCTTCGGTCACGACTGTGTCGGCCAGATCCAGTGCGGTGTTGGTGGCGATCACGGAGTTTGCTCCGTGTGCAATGTTGGCGAATGGACCGCCGTGGATCAGCGCGGGGGTCCCGGCCAGCGTTTGAACAAGGTTCGGGCGGATGGCATCGCGCAGCAGGATGGCCATGGCACCTTGGGCGCCATTTGGTCCAAGCTGGGCAGCAGTAACCGGCTCGCGGTCGTAGGTATCAGCCACGACAATACGAGACAGGCGTTCTTTGAGATCATCGATATCGCGGGACAGGCAGAACACGGCCATCGTTTCGGAGGCCACGACGATTTCGAAGCCGTCTTCGCGTGGGCTGCCAGAAGCGCGACCACCCAGACCGACCACGACGTTGCGCAGGTTGCGGTCGTTCATGTCCAGGACGCGTTTGACGCGTACGGTGCGCGAGTCGATGCCGAGTTCGTTGCCGTGATAAATGTGGTTATCCACCAGAGCGCACAGCAGGTTGTGGGCTGATGAGATCGCATGGAAGTCCCCGGTGAAGTGCAGGTTGATACTTTCCATGGGGACCA
>CALBOC010000371.1 GCA_937896705.1 uncultured Micrococcaceae bacterium
AGGCTCAGGGTCCCGATAATTTCCGAGACAATCGCCAACGATAAATACACCCAGCTCACGATTTCACCACCTCTGCCTTCGGCGTGCTGTCCTGACCTGTCTGGACGATAAAGACGCCGACGATGATAGTCACCAGACCGAGGATGGCCACAAAGCTCAGGGTTTCACCGAAAATGATGGCGCTCAGGATTGCCACGAGCGCGACTCCTGCGGCCGCCCAGATGCCATAGGCAATCCCCACGGGGATGCCTTGACCTAAAGCGAGTCCCAGCAGGGCAAAAGCCACAACATAGCCCACCACGACACCGATGACGAACAGCGGGGCATCAATGGCCGCACGCAGCGACATGGTGCCCAGCACTTCGGCAACTATGGCTCCAATCAACAATAGCCATCGTTTCCACATCTGCAGCTCCCCCACCATTTGGTCATTTCGTCCGGCATTACTCTAGCAATCCTTCATGTCCCCGCTGTTTTCGTAGCGCTCTGGGCTTTCGCTGCACCGGTGGTGGTGCGCAGGCGATAATCACCAGCACCAGCGCAAACATTGCTAGACCTACCCATCCAAGTACTGTGAGCTGCTCTCCCACGACCACCACGGCAAGCACGGTTGCGACCGCGGGTTCGGTCAGGGTCAAGGTCGTCGCCGAACTGGCCTGAATGTTGGCTAACCCGCATCCGAACGCGACATACCCAAGAAACATCGGAACCAGTGCCATGTAGAGACCGACCGAAAATGCCTCCGGGGTCGCCAGCAGCGGTGCCCCGGTGACCAGCAGCACGGGGAGCAACAGGGCCCCACCGAACCCAAAGACCGACCCCATGGCAGCTGCTCGACCCACTCCCTCACGCATGAGTCCTTGGACCACCCACGAATAGGTGGCATACGCTGCACCAGCTATCAGCCCGAGCAGAATTCCTGCTAGCACTGTTGCATCGTTTGCTACCGTCTCCTGTTCCGTTGAAACGATCAGCAACGCGCTTCCGACGATCCCCAAGGCCGCAGCCACATACCACCAGCCACCCAGTGCCTTGCGATCGATGAGCCATTCCAGGATGCCCGATGCTAGTGGAGCTGAAGCTAGCGAGACCACGGTCCCCACGGCGACCCCGGCCAGGTACATCGACGAATAAAACGCTAAGGGATAAATCCATACCGCCAGGCCACCGGTGATGACATACCCGAGGTGAGTTTTCAGATGCAAACGTGCTCGACGTAAGGCTGGCAGCGCGATGAGGGCCTGCAGCAGACCTCCGATGCCAAGAGCTGCGGCACCAATGGCCAGCGGACCGACCTGCGAAGCAAACGTGGCAGCCGTTCCCGTGGTCCCCCACAGCAACGAGGCGATGAGCACCGCGACGATGCCTTGCATGCGTGAGGAGTTCACCGTGCCCCACCCATAACTGCGTTCCCTTACTGAAACTGACGTTGCCAATAGACTATTGAGTCCAGCCATCGCTGAGCTCCACCCTGGTGTCTATTGCTGGATGTCAGTCATGTTTTTGGGGCCAGCTGGCTTCAAGGGTGTCAGCCGCGAGCAGCGGGGCTTACGATGGACCGTAGACAACGCTCCCCGGCCACGAGGTGATGACATGCCAGAAGGTGATTCCCTGGTCAGACTAGCGCACCGATTACGGCCGGTGATGCACGAACAGGTTATTCAACGCAGCGACTTCCGCGTGCCGCAACTGGCCACCATGGACCTCTCGGGGTGGCTGGTCACCGACATCACGCCGACCGCCAAGTACCTCTCCGTCACGGTCGCAGCGCCTGAGAATGTCACCGATACAGCACACCAGCTCGTGGTGCTGTCGCATCTTGGGATGGATGGTTCGTGGCAGATCGACACCCGACCCAGCTTCCGCACGCGCTGTATTTTGCATTTTACGGAGCATAGCGTGCTCGGAGATAGCCTGAAGCTGCTCGAGGTATTGCCCGTGGAACAGGCCGAACAACAACTGGCCTTCCTCGGTCCCGACCTATTGGACCCTGCCTGGGACCAACCCGCTACTGCTGACCAGCTCTTAGCCCAAGCTGTGCAGAATTTTCGTCAAGCCCCCGATCAGCCCATCGCAACAGCGCTGTTAGATCAGCGGCTGGTATCAGGCATCGGCAACATTTATCGCTGCGAAGTGCTGCTATTGGCGGGCATGCATCCACACCGACCAGTATCCGAACTCACCGACGAGCAACTTATCGGGTTGATTCTGTTGGCAAAGGACCTGATGGTCATCAACGTGCCACCGCGAGCACCGGAACGCACCCGGCGCAGAACCGTGGATGTTCGTCGAGATCCCGATGCTCCATTTGGGGTACGAGTCGCGACCGCCACAGAACAAGCACGCACTCGAGCTGACCGGAAACGCAGCCGGCGGGACCCGAATTTTTGGGTGTACGGCCGCGAGCGCCAAGGCTGTTTACGCTGTGGCGGCCCCGTCCGGTTGGAGAAGTTGGGCACCAAACCCGACAATGCGCGGGATTTGCACTGGTGTCCGAATTGCCAGACCGGATAGGGCCGCAGCATCATCAGCGGGTTAGCGGGTTTTTTCTGGTGTACGGCTGAGTTTTGAAGGCCACCAGACCTTCGGACCGATGTCGTAGGTCAACGCGGGTACCAGTAGCGAACGCACGATGAAGGTGTCGAGCAGCACCCCAAAGGCCACGATGAACGCTAATTGGACCAGGAATAGGATCGGGATGACGGCCAGAGCAGCAAATGTAGCTGCCAGGACCACCCCGGCCGAGGTGATGACCCCACCGGTGACCGTCAGACCGCGCAGCACACCTTCCCTGGTGCCGTGTTTCAACGATTCCTCTCGGACTCGCGTCATCAAGAAAATGTTGTAGTCGATACCTAACGCCACCAGGAAGACGAAACCAAACAGCGGCACTGCCGGGTCTGCTCCGGGGAATTCGAAGATCCCATTGAACACCAACGCTGAGACCCCCATGGCCGTGCCAAAGGATAACACCGTGGTGGCGATGAGCAAGGCCGGCGCCAGGATCGACCGCAGCAACAACATCAGAATTACGAAAATGACCGCCAAGATGATCGGGATGATGAGATTCCGGTCATCGATCGAAGCATCGATGGTGTCGACGTCGGTTGCGGTTACACCACCGAGCATCGCCTCGGGTGCGGCCTCGTCAAATTGTGCGCGGAGGTCTCGCACCGCGGTGGCCGCTTCGGGTGAGTCAGCCGGTTCGCTCAGGGTGCCTTCCAGTAACACATTGCCTTCCACCACGGTCGGTTCGGGCTCCGGGGTGCCGGGTGGACCCATGACCTCAATACCATCTTCGGTAATTGGGGCGCTGCCTGCCGGGGTGTCTTCGGCGGTGATCGTCACGCCTTCAATGGTGTCGTAGTTTTCCAGCACCTCCACGACCGCGTCGATGTCATCTTCCGGGGCGATGACCTGGATAGGGCTTCCTGAGCCGCCGGGGAAATGCTGACCCAGTGCTTCCTGGCCGTCACGGGATTCGGATTCACCTAAGATTAATTCGGATTCAGCCACGCCATCGGCTTTAAGCTGCGGCACGGCGGCGGCACCTGCGATGAGCACCAGCGTGGTCACTATCCAGATTGTACGAGGCCGCTTTTGAACGAGTCGGGCGACCTTGGGCCACAAGCCTTTCGCTGGCATCCCGTTTTCTTCGGCGACCAGTGCTGGCTCGTATTTGATCCGTCGCGGCCAGAATGCAGTCCGTCCGAAGGCAAAAAGAATTGCTGGCAGCAGCGTGAGCGCAGACAGCATTGCAAAGACGATCCCTATCGAGGCGACCGGTCCCAGCGTGCTGTTGGACTTCAAATCGCTCAGCAGTAACATCAGCAGCCCGGCGATCACCGTCGAGCCGGATGCCAGGATCGGTTCGATGGAGCCTTTGATCGCTGCGGTGATGGCGACCCAGTTGTCTTGGGTGACGCGCAGTTCTTCGCGGTATCTGGCGACTAAGAGCAAGGAATAGTCGGTTGCCGCACCGATCACCAGAATAAATAAGATACCTTGTGTTTGCCCGCTGAGTAATACGACGTCCCATTTGGCCAACCACCATACGACCAGCAAGGCCACACACAGCGCAAAAAGGCTCGTGGATAACACCGCGATGGGGAGCAAAAACGATCGATAAACAATGATCAGAATGACAAATACTGCCACCAACGCGACGATGAGCAGCAGCCCATCAATACCAGCGAATGCTGCGCTGAGATCAGCGCTAAAACCCGCCGGGCCGGTCACGTACACTGTCACACCATCCGGGGCGCCGGCACGCAACTCATCGGATAAGACCGACACAATATCCGAGGTCTCGGCATCCGCATCGATTGGGATAAATGCCTGGACGGCCAGCCCATCATCAGACGGAATCGGCGGTGACACTTCGTCTTCGATGCCGTCCATGTCTACGACATCTTCGAGCACCTGTTCGATGTCGGTCAACTGTTGTTCGGTCAGCTCCGCATCGCTTTCAAATAACGCGATGGCGGGAATACCGTCGTTGTCAGTGAACTCATCTCGGAGCTCTTGGACCTGCGTGGCTTCGGCAGATTCGGGTAAGAACGTGGTCTGATCGTTGGTAGAGACTTCATTGACCTTACCGAAATAGGGTCCACCGACTGCCGCGCCCGTTAACCACGCGAGAATCAACAGCGCGGGCAGCAAAATCCGTAACCATCGACGCGGCGTCCGGCGACGAGGTTTAGCATGTTTGCCAAGGTCAGTGTCATCTGGCGACTGGTCAGTCTCAGATGGCGAAGCATGTTTCATGATGTTGTCCATTCATCGGATCCTGCGTGAGTGCAGATGGTTGGGCACGGTTGGGGCCTGGGGTTTCCGTGCAGTACGGCACCGTGGGCGGAGTTGTTCAACGACTCAGCACGTGACAGTCTGACGGAAGAGACCGTAGGTACTGTGTCGCAGTAGGTGTGTGGTTGTCGAGCTAAAGCGCTTGGAGACGTGCGTGCAGTGTCCCAGTGTGCTGGGCTGTGCCACCGCGGCATCGGCCCGAGGAAATTGAGTCGCCATGGGAGATCCTCCAGTCGGCTCCAAGTAGTTACCCAAGTTATATTACTAGCTAGACTAGCAATTAGGCGAACGCTAGGTGAATGGAGTTATCTTTCCCATGACGGACCAGCCGGAGGACCCGCAGCCGCGGTCACGCAATGTCTACGATTTGGACGCCTCTGATCCAGAGTCGCGCCTGATCGACCGTGCCGAGCACGCACCGGAGACGATCAGCCAGATTGGTGAGTTGATGGCGGCTCTGGCGGCGCTGCGCGCGGCCGAGCAGCGACTCTCGGATGCCTCGCAGCGCTACATGAAGCTTGGGCCAACCGACATGAAGGCGTTGCATTTTTTAATCGTGGCACGCAATACCACTACGGTTGCGACTCCGGGGGCAATCGCCCAGCATTTAGAGATCTCCACGGCCTCGACCACTAAATTGCTTGATCGGTTGGAAGCCGGCGGACATATTGTGCGTGCGCCCCATCCCAGCGATCGTCGTGCGCTGGCGATCACGATCACCGACCCCACCTATGAAGCAGCCGTCGAGACCGTCGGGCGCCAACAGGCCAAACGATTCCATGCGGCCGCCCGCCTCACGTGGGAAGAACGCGAGGTCGTGATCCGCTTCCTGAACGATATGACCAATGAGATCCAGGTGTATGACGGACAGTGGGATCCCCCTGGTTCCTGACCCCTCGGGTCGGTCTCATTATGATGGAATGATGACCGTTTATCGTGATCCTGTAGATGGCAGCGTCTACAACCTGACGCAGCCGCGCTGGCGCTCCGCTGCGGGCCGACCGTTGTGGATCGAGCCGGGGCCGGGTCTCCAGCTCAGCGAGGTGGATACGGCCATACGATCGCTGTGGCGTTACCGTGCCGCGCTGCCGGTGGATCTACCAGACCCCATTTCACTGGGCGAAGGCCTCACCCCGTTAGTCGAAATGCCATGGTCAGATGGGGCACGGGTGCACTTTAAACTCGACTTTCTGAACCCCACCGGTAGTTTCAAAGATCGCGGGTCCAGTGTTATGTTGTCGTATCTGCGGGCACACGGGATCACCTCGGTCGTGGAGGACAGCTCGGGCAACGGTGGCGCATCCATCGCCGGTTACGGTGCAGCGGGTGGTTTCGACGTCAAGATTGTGGCGCCTGCTTCAACCACGCCCGGCAAGATTGCTCAAATACGCGCCTACGGGGCGGATGTCGAACTTACTGCCGGTCCTCGGGAAGCCTCTCAGGAAGCGGCGATCCGCCAGGCGACCGGCGAGGTGTTTTATGCCAGTCATAACTGGCAGGCGTTTTTCCTCCAGGGCACCAAGACGTTGGCTTATGAACTCTGGGAAGACTTCAACTTCCAGGCACCGGAAAATGTGATCGTCCCGGTGGGTGCGGGCAGTAGCTTATTAGGGTGCTGGCTGGGATTTCGGGAACTCATCGCCGCCGGCCACATC
>CALBOC010000372.1 GCA_937896705.1 uncultured Micrococcaceae bacterium
CCACCTACGGGTTTGATGCCAACGCGATGGCCGGCGACGACGGCATCATCGTGCGTATCCCGGCCACCGACGGCGAACCACCCACGGCCGAGGTATTTTGGTTCGAGCCCGAAGACCTGCGCGACCAACTGCGCCAACACGTCGGCGGCTCGGCCCTATTTGCCGCACATTTCCGCGAAAACGCGGCCCGCGCCCTACTGCTGCCCCGACGCGATCCAACCAAACGCACCCCGCTGTGGCAACAACGCCAACGGGCCGCCCAACTGTTGGCCGTGGCCTCAAAATACCCGCAGTTTCCGATCATTTTGGAAACCGTGCGCGAAGTACTCCAGGACGTTTACGACGTCGACGGGCTGCTGGAGATTTTGGATCAGGTGCGCACCCGGGTGCTGCGCGTCGTCGAGGTCCAAACTCCACAGGCCTCCCCATTCGCGCAAACCCTGCTGTTCGGATACACCGCGCAATTCATGTACGAAACCGACGCGCCCCTGGCCGAACGCCGGGCCGCTGCCCTGTCGCTAGACCCCGGATTATTAGCGCAGCTGCTGGGTCAGGACATGCTGCGCGAACTACTCGACGACGAGGTCATCGCCCAGATCCAAGCCGATCTACAGCACACCTCTACCTCACGACGACTCACCGGGGCGGAGGGCACGGCTGACCTATTGCGTCTGCTGGGCCCGCTGACCACCGCCGAACTCGCCGAACGGTTACACGAAAATGATGATGCCGTTGAGGAATCCACCGCGCAGGCCTGGGTTCAACAACTCGTTGACGATAAGCGCGCCATTCGGGTGCGCATGGGCTCCGCGCACTATTGGGCCGCCATTGAGGACGCGCCACGACTACGCGACGGGTTGGGCATCCCGCTGCCCATCGGCGTGCCGGCCGCGTTTTCCCAGTCGGTGGACGACCCGCTGGGTGATCTGGTCTCCCGCTTTGCCCGCACCCACGGTCCGTTCACCGCGCCCCAGGTCGCGCAACGGCTTGGCATCGGGCCCGTCATCGCCCACCAGGTGCTCCAGCGGTTAGCCTCCCAACAGCGCGTGACCTTCGGGGCCTATATGTCGACCCCGCCACCCGGCGATGGCCCGGTGGCCACGGATGAATGGTGTGACGTCGATGTTCTGGCCCGCATCCGGCGCCGCTCCCTGGCCCAACTGCGTGCCGAAGTCGAGCCCGTTGAACACGCCGCTTATGCCCGCTACCTGCTCCAACAACACCAGGTCTCCCCCGCTCCGCAAGAACGCGGCGTTGATGGGGTCGCGATCGTGTTGGATCAGCTCACCGGATTCGCGGCTCCGGCCCAAGTCTGGGAGTCGGCCATCCTGCCGGCGCGCGTGGTGGATTATCAGCCAGCGATGCTCGACGAACTGCTATCCACCGGCCAGTTCGTCATGGCTGGCGCCGCTGACCAGTCGGTGGCGTTCCACCACATTGACACCGTAGATCTCACCCTGCCGATCCGCACCACCGACGATCGGACCGAAGTGCACGACGATATTGTCGAAGCGCTCACCGGCACCGGCGGCTGGTTCTACTCAGCACTCAACGCCCAACTGGACCACAGCGGCCCGGATATCCTGGCCGCCCTGTGGGATCTCTTCTGGGCCGGGGTGGTCACCAACGACACCTTCACCGCCGTGCGCGCGACCTACTCAAAGACGGCTGCGCGGCGCGGCCAACCCCAACGCTCCGCGCCCCGACGCGCGGCACGTTTGCGTCGACTGAACCGGCTGGCCCCGGCAACCAACATGGTGCGCCAGGTCGACCCGCCGACCGCAGTGGGCCGTTGGTCGCTGCTGCCACAACGCACCGACGACAACACGACCGCCCTGCACGCCCAAGCCGAATACTTACTGGACCGCTACGGGGTCATCACCCGCGGCGCGGTCAACGCCGAGGCCCTACCCGGCGGGTTTTCGGCCTACTACCGGTTGCTGTCCAAAATGGAAGAATCCGGGCACATCCGACGCGGGTATTTCATCGATGGGCTGGGTGCCGCGCAATTCTCCACCGCAGCGACCGTCGACGCGCTGCGGGCCTTCGACCAAGACCCCACCCACCCGCAAGCCGTAGGGTTAGCCGCGACCGATCCCGCCAACCCCTATGGCGCGACATTGGACTGGCCAGACACCGAAGGACACCGTCCCGGCCGCAAAGCCGGCGCTTATGTCGTGTTGGTCAACGGTGCATTGGTGCTCTATCTGGAACGCGGCGGCAAAACGCTACTGCAATTTAGCGACGACCACCTCGGCCCGGCGGCGACTGCCCTGGCCAAGGTGCTACACCGAGCCGGGACCGAGAAACTAGCCATTTCCACCGTCAACGGCGATCCGCTGATCAACGCACCGCTGGCATCCCACCTGGTCGAAGCCGGGTTCTACTCGGCGCCCAATGCGATCCGATACCGCGCCTAAACTAACACTATGGCCACTCCCCCACTCCCCGTGCGCAATGGCGTCGGACCAACCCGCCTGCGCATCCCGCCCGGCACCCGTACCACCGTCGTGGAATTTCTACGCACCCGATTTCCACACCTTGCCGAAGACTCGATCACCCGACGCATCAGCGAGGGCGAGATCGTTACCCAAGACGGCAGCGCCATCACCCACACGACCGCCGCAGCCGACCAAGAATTCATCTGGTACTACCGCACTGTGCCCGACGAAACACCTATCCCCTTCGACATCAACGTGTTACACGCTGATGAAGACCTGGTGGTGGCCGATAAGCCGCATTTTTTACCCACCACCCCCGGCGGGCAATTTGTGCAAGAAACCGCCCTGGTCCGGTTGCGAAATCAGCTCAACATCCCCGACCTGGTGCCACTGCACCGGCTAGACCGTGCCACCGCCGGGGTGCTGTTATTTTCGCCGAATCCCGCAACGCGCGGGGCGTATCAGCAGCTGTTCGAACACCGGAAAGTCACTCGGTCTTACCAGGCTGTGGTGCAGCTGCCGACAGCGGCTGATCTCTACCTTCAGCGTTTCCCGCTGACCTTCCGCAACCGCATCATCAAAACCAAAGGGGTCATCACAGCTGAAGTTGAAGCCTATCGGGTGGCCGACTCGGGACGGCTTGAGGCGCCCCGAATCGGGAAACGCCGTCGGAGCCACGCACCCACCACTGGCCCAAATGCCATCACCGATGTCGAGCTGCTGAGCCATCGGGTCACCGAGCACGGCGCACTGGCGCATGTGGCGTTATATCCTCGGACCGGGCGAACCCATCAGCTGCGCATTCATTTGGCAGCGTTGGGGCACGGGATATTGCATGACCGCTTCTACCCCGTGCTGTGGGACCATGCACCGGATGACTACACCAAGCCACTACAGTTGTTAGCGAGCGGTGTCGCCTTCCGCGATCCCCTCACCGGTCGAAATCGCGAGTATATGTCGCAACAAACCCTACAGTTCGCCCCAGCATGAAGGTATATATCTTGACTTTATCTTCGTAGCGTGTCCGCTCACGAAATACGAGGTCTCGACAGTAAAATAGCCGGACTCAGGGTAATCTATGTGCGGAAGGAGTGCACGTGAGCTTAGAGCCATCAGAGTCTTCGGAAGCGCTAGACCGACTGAAGAAGACTCCCTCGACGCCTGCTGCTGCCACCCCCGCAAATACCCCATCGCACGGCTCTGGCCCGAAGGACGCTCACCACATCGAATCTTCCACTGACACCGAGATTGAGTCAGTCATTGCGGACGATGCCGCAGCGGATCCTTCCCCGAAACTTGCCGCTGGCAAAGAATCGACCGAAGATAAGCTGACGCTTCGAGATAAGTTCAACGCCTGGCTGGATTCTTTTCGCGGGCCTTCCCAAGAAGATATCGAACGCGCGATCGTCAATACGCCCGTTCGGATTCGGGCACGGTGGCAGAAGCTCCAAGATGAGCGCCGAGCTGCTCGCGAGAAAGAAGAACGTGTACGTCAGCTGGCTCTCGAGATAGAAGAGGCCAAGCGTGCGTTGGAATCGCACTGGGAACGCGAAGCCGAAAAGATGGCGGAACTGGAACGTCAGCAAGCCGCGGAGGCTCGTCGTCGACAGCAGGAACGTGAAACCGAAGCGCTGCTCCAAGCCGCTCGCGAAGTCGAGTCGGATGACGTCCCTGCCCCGGAAAATCGTCCGATGATGCAGCGCGATGGTGAGTATCTTAGCGATGAGGAGCTGTTAGCGCTGGCTCGAGTAAAGCTTCCGGAATGGCAACGACTCGAGCGACTCGTCAATAAGGCCCGGTTTATCGAGGCCCAAACACCACCCTCACCGCCTGGTGAAGAACTGGTTGACGAAGATCCTCAGGGCGAAGTTGTTCTGCCGTTCCGCAAGCCGGTGACGGATGATCCTGATCCCAAGCAACTGGATGGTTTCCGACGGATTGTACTCAGTGCCAGTTGGGTAGTATTTGTCCTCGTGGGGCTCTTCGCTTTGGGGTGGATGGGGCCGTGGCCATCAGTGCTCGATGCCCAAGAAGGGTTGTATACCGGCGCGACGTCATTAATGTCGATGGCGGCTTGGCATGTCGTGGCTTGGCCGTTGCTCTGGCTCTTAATGCTGGTGTATACGCTTTATCAGTGGTCACCCACGCAGTACTCGGCTGTGCGAAATAGAACGACGGCTTGGCATGTACTCAATGCCATGTTGTTGGCCTCCGGCACATTACTGTTGGTGCACTTTCAAGAATGGGGTTTGGAAGTCCTCACATCAGCCGGGTCGGTTGTGTTGCTTGCTCGCGCGGTCCGAAATCTCAATGAGTACACGGAACGGACTGTTCGGGAGCGTTTCTTAGTGGATCTACCCATCGGGGTATTTACCGGTTGGATGCTCATTTTCACGGTAACCACTATCTTCACCACCATGGCCTTCTGGAATGTTTTAGATCTGCTGTTCATTCCAGAAATTTTCTGGGCAGTAGCCGCCATGCTGGTGTTGCTAGTGATCTTGTCACGGCTGACACTGACTGGACGAGGCCGGATTTCCATCGCGGCAGGTTTCGCATTTGGCGCAGCAGCGATTATCGGCTCTCGGTTGTTCGGCGAAAACGAATCGATTCTTTTAACGGTTGTCACGGTTCTGGGGCTATTTATTGTCTTCGCGGCCACGGAGAACCGTCGCTATCAGATCGCGTCTGCTGAGAAGAGCGTCATGGATCATCTCGTCTACCTCGACGATGTCGATGACCAGACTTAGTTTTCCGAATTT
>CALBOC010000373.1 GCA_937896705.1 uncultured Micrococcaceae bacterium
GGGATCGGTTCCTTCCAGCCCGGTGAAGTCGCCAAACTGACCCTGGCCATCTTCTTCGCCTCCTACCTGAGCGCTAACCGCGATCTGATTCTGTTAGCCGGGCGCAAGCTCGGTCCGTTGAGCTTCCCACGCCTGCGAGATCTCGGCCCGTTGGTCGTTGCCTGGTTGGTGTCTATGGGTGTGTTGATCTTCCAGCGTGACCTCGGCTCGGCCGTGTTGTTCTTCGGACTCTTCATGGCCATGATCTACCTGGCCACCGCACGCTTATCCTGGATTATCTTGGGACTCCTGGCGGTCGGAGCCGGCGGTATTATCGCGTTCAATCTCTTCCCACACGTGCAGGCACGCATCGACGGGTGGCTCAACGCCTTCGACATGGAAATGATCTACGCCGAGCACGGCTCCCACCAAGTGGTCCAAGGCTTATTCGGGCTGGCCTCGGGCGGATTATTCGGCTCTGGGCTTGGCGAAGGCCGCCCGGATCTGGTGTTCGCGGCCAACTCGGACATGATCATCGCCTCCTTCGGTGAAGAGCTCGGCCTGGTCGGATTGACCGCAATCCTGCTGATCTTCTTCGTCCTGATTACCCGCATTATGCGTATCGGCCTGTCAGCCCGCGACGCTTTCGGCAAACTCCTAGCCGCCGGACTGGGTTGCGCCATGGCGATCCAAATTTTCGTGGTCGTCGGCGGGGTCCTGCGCGTCATTCCGCTGACCGGACTGACCACCCCGTTCATGGCCGCCGGTGGCTCGTCACTGTTAGCCAACTGGATGATTATCGGGCTAGTGTTATTAATTTCGCACACCGCCAACCGCCCAATGCAGGCCGGCCCCATGGTCAACGCCTCGGGCTTCGGTGCGGGCACATCAGTACCGGGACAACCAGTAGAAGCGGGTGAACGCCAGTGAATGAATCCATCCGATACGCCTGGTACGGTATCGTCACCGCATTCCTCGTGCTCGTGGGCGCCGCCAGCTACGTCCAAGTCATTGGTGCCGACGACCTCCGCACCCACGAAGCCAACTCCCGTGAGCTCTACAAACAATTTGGTGGACCCCGCGGACCAATTCTGGTCGATGGGGACCCCATCGCCGAGTCGGTACCCAGCGATTCCACGAGCTTCGACTACCAGCGGGTCTATCACGACCCCAACCTGTATTCGGGGCTGACCGGGTTCTACTCACTGGCCTACGGCCAAACCGGGCTGGAACAGCGGCTCAACGACTGGCTGTCTGGTGCCGCTGACGACCTCTTTATCGAACGCCTACGTCAAACTTTCACCGGGGCCGAGAACCCCGGTGCCTCGGTCGAGCTGACCATCGACCCGCAACTGCAAGAAGTCGCGTACAACGCGCTACCCGAAGGCATGGAAGGTTCGGTTGTGGTTTCGGAACCCGACACCGGCCGGATCCTAGCGATGGTCTCGCGCCCGAGCTACGACACCAACCTGCTGGCCGTGCACTCGACCACTCAGGCTTCAGAAAACATGGATGAGATCGTCGAGTCCGGGGTCTCGCCGTATCAAAACCGGCCGACCTACGACATCGCTCAGCCCGGCTCGACGTTCAAGCTCATTGATGCGATCGCGATGCTCGAGTCCGGCGAGTACTCCCCCGAGGGTTCTGTCCCGGTGCCCAATGAGCTGCCACTGCCCCAAACCACGAACACCATTTCGAACTTCCGGGGCGGGATTTGTGATAATCGCGCTTCGGCTGATTTCACATGGATTTTCGCGCAGTCCTGTAACACCCCGTTCTCGCAAGCCGCGATGGATCTGGGTCAAGACGCCCTCCGGGATGTCGCCGAACGCTTTGGTTTCAACGACGATTCGATCAATATTCCGCTGTCGGTTACCGCGTCGCACTTCCCAACCGAAGACATTCCACCAGCAACCCTGGCCCAATCGGTGCTGGGCCAGGTTGACGTTCGTGCGACCGCGCTGCAAATGAACATGATTGCCGCCGGGATCGCCAACGACGGGACGGTCATGCATCCGCAACTGGTCGATATCGTTCGCGGCCCGGATCTCAACGTGTTAGAAGAAACCCAGCCCGAGGTATATTCGGAAGCCATCACCCCGGATATCGCCGAGGACATGACGACGATGATGCAAGAAGTGGTCCAATCGGGTACCGCCATGCCGGCGCGTTCTTCGATCCCGATCGCCGCGAAAACCGGTACCGCAGATATCGGCGAGACCGGCAAGGTGAACTCATGGATCACTGGGTTCGCACCCGCAGATGACCCCCAGGTAGCCGTCACCCTGGTATACCAAAACACGGATTACTCGGTGGGCAGCCAGCTCACCGCGACCAACCTTAAGACAATCGTGGAGGCGGTGGTCGAACAGTGAGACCAATATCGGGAATGACGCTAGGCGGCCGATACGAACTGACCGATCG
>CALBOC010000374.1 GCA_937896705.1 uncultured Micrococcaceae bacterium
TCGATGGCGATATTTAGTTATGGGCTCATGAGGACTCATCCGGGCAGCAGCGATAACACCATGGGGACGATGCCCAGCAGGATGAAACTGGGCAATAAACAGATCCCGGTGGGCAAAACCAGCCGGATGGCCAGTTCCTGTGCGAGTTGTTCGGCGAGACGTTTTCTGTTGGCTCGCAGGGCGGTGGCTGCGGTGGTGAGCATGTGAGCTGCCGGCACCGCAGAGGTGTAGACGAATCGCAGTTCGTGGGCCAGTTGAGTCAAGTGTGGTTCATCTGTGGTGTCCTGCCACGCGGTGTCCCAGTCCAGGCCCAGATTGAGCTGATGTGCCACCTGTATTAGCGGCCGGCAACCGGGCAGGTGCTCCCCCACCGCGGCTAACCCGGAGGCTAGTGAACTTCCGGAGGCAAAGAGCTGGGCCATGATATCTAACACCAGGGCCGGGTCTGTCGTAGTTTTGATATTTTTCATTGCTCTTGGGCCGTTCGAATCATGCGAGCAGTCCATGACCTGCCCACGAGTGCTAGTAGGGTGCCGCTCGTCAGGAGCACCCACCCGGTAGCCGAGGTCAGGAGCTCAACGAGCGAGGCACCGAGCATGTGCGCGAGTCCAAGACCGGCCACCGGTAACCAGGCCAAGAGACTGGCGGTCGCTTTTGGCCCGGCTGATGCCGCTTCGCGGGCTTGATGGGCGTCTTCACCGGCTTCGAGGGCATCGGCCAGCCGGTAGAGGGTGTCGGCAAGTGACATGCCGGTGTGTTGGGCCAGTGTGAGCGTGGCCGATAATTGTTGCCACCCGGCCGGTTGGCTGGGAGCCGTGGTGTGGGCAAAATACGGTTGGCCTAATAGCGCTGCGGCGTGTTGGGTGATCAAGACGTGGTGCATGCAGCATTGTGGGTCCGGCTCGTGGGCGACCGGAGTGGCACCGCAGGGGTCATGGGCGCTGGCGACTTCTGGCCACAACTGTGTCAGGGGTCGGCCTGCTGAAAGCAAGGCTGCGGCTTGGCGGATCACCGCGATGAAGTCGGCGTGTTCCTGGCTAGCCCGGCGTTTGGCCGTGATGAGTTTCGTGACGGCTTTGATGGGGTTCATGCCGCACGCTCCGTGACTGTGCTCAACGTGTCGAGCCGACCGAGACCTGGGCCTTCGAATACTTGAGTTCCCACTGTGGTCAGCACCGGGATGAGCCGAAGCTCCGCTGCGTCACCGGTCTTGTCAAGTAGTGCGACTTCGGCCGGATAGCGGTTGCCGCGCTCATCGCGGACCAGGTGGATCACCACGTCCACGGCCGAGCGGATTTGCAAGGCAGCGGTGGCTGGTTCTAAGCCGGCCAGAGCTGCCATGGCGTGGAGTCGAGCCGGTACATCAGCCGCGGAGTTGGCATGCAGAGTGCCAAGTGCGCCGCGATGTCCGGTATTCATTGCGGTCAGGAAATCCGCCACCTCCGCGCCACGACACTCCCCTACAATCAGCCGGTCGGGACGCATGCGTAATGCCTGCCGGATCAGCACCGGTAAACCGATACCTCCCTGGCCTTCCGTATTCGCGTCTCGGGTGGCGAGTCCCACCACGTGAGGGTGCCGAATATCAAGTTCCGGGGTATCTTCGATCGTCAGGATGCGTTCGGTCGGGTCCACGGTGGCCAGCAGCGCGGCCAGCAGGGTGGTTTTGCCTGATCCGGTGGCTCCCGAAATCAGCATATTGGTCCGGTGGTGCATAAGATGCCCAAGAATCTCACGCCATTTCGGTGCTCCTGGCCACTGAGCCGCCAGTGTCTCGAGCGTGGGCTGAGTCCTGGCGGGGAGTCGGATGGACAGTTGTGGGCCTGCGGTGGCAATGGGCGGTAAAACTGCATGCACGCGAGCCTGCCCGATCTGCACGTCGCCAAATGGCATTCCTTCATCGAGACGTTTCCCGCCCTGGCCCAAGAGCCGGACTGCGAGCGCTTTGGTGGTGTCTGCATCCAACACGGTGTCGGAGCGTGTCAGCCCGGTGCCGGTGTCAGTCCAGACGTTGCCATGACCATCGACGATGATGTCGGTGATATCGGGGTGGTGCGTAAACGGTGCCAGCGGACCCAGGCCGACGAGGTCTTCTACCAGCTGGTCCATGGTCGTTTTCGCTTCGGTGACCGACGCTACCGGGACGTGTTTGGCAACGGCTTGTGCCACAACAGCGGGCTCTGGTCGATCAGGGTGCTGGACACCCTGGCTGCTCGGTGTGATCCGGGCGGCGAGCCATTGTTTGGCGGCAGCCAGGCCCCCGGTCTTTTGTGGCAGCTGTGGTACCCATCCGCGACTCATGGGGTATCACCGCGCTGCATCCAGCGTCGCATGCCGCGACGTCGGCGGGTTGCGTTGACGAGATATTTAAAGTCTCGTCGAGTTGCGTAATCAGGGAGACGATGCGAATAATAATCGACGCGTTTATACGGTTCCAGATCGATGTAAAGGGGTCGTGAGTCGTCATCGATGTGCACCACGTGGGCGCCTTCTTCAGCGAGGCGCTGGGCCAGGAACAGGTCTGCGCCGCAGTCGATGACCGTATGGGCGAAGTGATGGCGGGCGGCGTTGACGGTCTCTCGCAGGAGCACGGAGTGCAGTGGATTGGACCGTTTGTCGTTGAGCATTATCGTGATGTCATGCCATCGAGGAGCATTCAACAGATAGATGTGGGCAGATGGCAGGTCCAGGTCGAAAACAAGGGGCTCGATGTGATGCTCGGTGGCTTGCAGAATGATGTCGCTGAGTGTCGCCGCGGCGTCAGCGTCGATGAGTAAAGCGCCGTCGTCGGCATGCGCATAGGCCATGGCCGCTGCTAGCAGCGGGAAAACCTCGGGACCGGTTTGGACCGCTGCCCACACGGTGGAGTCTTTAACCGGGCGAAAGCAGGTGGTAACCAACCAGTGCTCAAAGGCGGCCTCGTGATCGGGATAGTGCCATTGTCGGCCGTTCGCAGAGATGGTGTTGCCGCACACCTGAACGTTGGCGGTCACGGGAAGGTCTGCGGTGTCGGCCAGTTCGACGAGGTTGAGCCCCAGCGCCGCGATCACCGCGTAGACGAATTCCATAGCCTGTGGTGTGGCGTGCTGCGTTTCCACCATAACGGCCACGTTGTTGACCGATGGTGTGCTCTTGCCTCGTGCGGGTCTTCGTTGCGTGGTTGTCATGCCTCAAGCATCGACGAACGCCACACCTTTCAGTCGCGCTGGCCCCACGTTGTGGACAAGGCCGACTCCCACGTCCGGCTTGTGGAAATCTGGGAACGCTTAGCGTTGGCCGCTAAGGTCGGTCTCGGTATGGTCTGGATCGAAGTAGGCAGGTGGCACAGGCTTGGTAGCGTCCCAACCGGTGATGTCGATTTTGTAGCGCGGGTCCCACGGCTCGGCCCAGCCCAATAGTTCCAGCACGCGATCTAAGATCATGGCGGTGAAACCCCAGACCAGCGTGCCACCGACGGTAAAAGCCGGCGTGCCGAAGCGTTGTTGGACGGACTTGTCGTACGCCACGGCGGTCACGCGGAGATTCGGGTCTACAAGATCCCCCACGGGCACCCGGAAGACACGAGTCGCTTCGGTGGTGGTGACCATTTCGTTGGGGCGCTGCCACCAGCCGACCACGGGCGTTACCCGGAAGTTGGACACCGATAAAGGCAATGCTGGCAGGTGGCCGATCGGGATGATACCGGTGGGATCGACCCCCGTTTCTTCGTGGGTTTCCCGAATGGCACAGTCGACAGCATCAGCGTCTTGGACCTCGAGGCCACCACCGGGAAAGGAGACTTGTCCCGGGTGGTTTCGCAACACCATCGAGCGCTGGGTCAGTAACACGTCGAGTTCTTTGGGGACAATCGTCCGCTGGAAGGTGGCCGGGCGGTCATCCATGGAACCAAACAACAACAGTACGGAGGCGTCCCGCGGGTCCACCAGCGGCGGTACATCATAGGACCACCAGGTTTGGTCGTAGTGCGGCAGGGCTGCCGCTGGTGAAACGGTCACCTGGTTGACGATATCCGGGTGGACGGTACCGTGTGTGTGAACTAATGCCAGCAGATCAGCAAGTGCGCCATCAAGCTGCATTTAGACCTCCCATTGATAGCCCGCGGCACGCAGCTCGGCACGTGTGGCACCATTGAGGAGCGCCTGATGAATGTGTTCGCGTCCCGGGGCCAGCTCATAGGACAGTAATGCTGTGGCAGCTTCGGGGTTGGTCTCACCAATGCCCGCCGACGGACACCAGCGGGCCACCGGACAAGCACCGCAGGCCGGACGTTTGGCGTGACAGATCCGCCGTCCCAAAAAAATCAGCCGGTGCGACAGTTCTGTGTAGTCCTTGGGGTCAAACAGTGCTGCAAGGTCACGTTCCACGATGTTGGCATTGGTGCTGTCGGTCAGCCCGAGCCGATTCGCCAACCGGATGACGTGGGTATCCGTGGTGATACCCGGTACGCCAAATGCGTTACCCAACACCACGAAGGCGGTTTTGCGTCCCACACCGGGCAGTTTGATCAGTTCTTCCAGCGTGCCGGGCACCTGACCGTCGTGTTCCTCCACGATGGTCTGCGAGAGTCCCAGCAGAGCTCGGGTTTTGTTTTTATAAAACCCGGTGGGCCGGATGATGTCTTGCAGTTCGACTTCCGAAGCTTGTGCCATGGCTTGGGCATCGGGATAGCGAGAAAACAACTCGGGAGTCACCGAATTAACGCGAATATCGGTGGTTTGTGCGCTCAGCACGGTGGCGACCAATAATTCAAACGGGTTAGTGAAATCCAGTTCTGCGTGCGCGTACGGAAACACCTCACCCAGTACCCGGTAAATTTTCCGGGCCCGACGCTTCGTGGCCAATGGCGTTTCGTCGCTCACGTGCTCCTCTTCTCTTCCGGTCAGCTCTCTTATCCTAAGCTGAGGACCCCGATAAACACCCAACGGCTGAGCATCCTAGCGTAATGACCGCTCGCCGGCCTTCACGTGACCGTTCAACGCATACCGGTTTTGATCAGCGTCACAAAACGCCCTACTATAACTCTTGATGTGACGACGCTCACGACGAATTGAAGGAGTCTCATGGTTACCACACATGAACGCGAAACGATCGAACGGGCCCGCGAATTATACGCCCAGGCCGATCAGGATCGATTGGAATATTGGGCTACGCGCGCTCGCGACGAGGTATACTGGCACACCCCATTTACCGAAGTGCTGGACTGGTCAAACCCGCCGTTTGCCCGCTGGTTTGCTGATGGCACCACTAACGCGTGCTATAACGCGGTGGACCGTCACGTCGCGGCCGGCAACGGCGACCGCGTCGCACTGTATTTTGAGGGCGAACCGGGTGACACCACCACCGTGACCTACGCCCAGCTGCAGGACAGAGTTTCCCAGACCGCTAACGCGCTGGAATCGCTGGGAGTCACCACGGGCGACCGGGTGGCCATCTATTTGCCCATGTTGGTCGAAGCCGTGGTCTCCATCTTGGCGTGTGCACGAATCGGTGCGGTCCACTCGGTGGTCTTTGGCGGGTTCTCCGCCGATGCGCTGCGCTCGCGCATCGATGACGCCGAAGCGAAAGTCGTCATCACCGCCGATGGCTCCTATCGACGCGGCAAGCCCAATATGCTCAAACCCATTGTCGACGATGCGCTGGCAGAACCCGGTCACAGCGTCGACCACGTGCTGGTCGTGCAACGCAACGGCGAAGACATCACCTGGGTAGAGGGCCGTGACAAATGGTTCCACGAGGTCGTCGATGCTCAGCCCACGACGCACGAGGTGGTCTGGGTTGAGGCCGAACACCCACTGTTTATTCTGTACACTTCGGGGACGACCGGCACCCCCAAGGGCATTATGCACACGACCGGTGGTTATCTGACCCAGGTGACGGCCACCGCGCGAGACACCTTTGACTTGCAGCCTGAAATCGATGTGTTCTGGTGCACCGCCGACGTCGGCTGGGTCACCGGGCACTCCTATATTGTCTACGGGCCGATGTCCAACGGCGCCACCCAGGTGATTTATGAAGGCACCCCGGACACCCCGCACCGCGGTCGCTGGTGGGAGATCGCCGAAAAATACGGTGTCACCATCCTCTACACCGCCCCCACCGCGATTCGCAGTGCCATGAAATGGGGTCGCGACACCGTAGACCGCTACGACCTGTCATCGATCCGTCTGCTGGGCTCCGTTGGTGAGGCCATCAACCCCGAGGCTTGGGACTGGTACCAGCAAGTTATCGGCAATAACGACGGCGCCGGTACCGTCCACGATGACGGCACGGTCACCCCCGGGCCGCGCAAATCCGATCCGGTCCCGATTGCGGATACCTGGTGGCAAACCGAAACGGGTGCCCACATCCTGACTCCGCTCCCCGCGTTGAGCGCTGAAGAACTCAAACCAGGGTCAGCTCAGCGTGCCGTACCTGGTGTGGCCGTCGATGTGGTCGATGATAACGGCAACACGATGCAGGACACCACGCAGGGCTTTTTGGTCATCCGCGAGCCCTGGCCGGCAATGGCACGGACCATCTGGGGTGACGACCAGCGCTTCGTTGACACCTACTGGTCGAATTTCGACGGCATGTACTTTGCCGGTGACGGGGCCCGCTTCGATGAAGACGGCGACATTTGGCTGCTGGGCCGGGTGGATGATGTCATGAACGTGTCCGGTCACCGCCTGTCGACGACCGAAATTGAGTCGGCACTGGTCGCTCACTCCCTGGTGGCAGAAGCTGCCGTCGTTGGCGCCCAAGACGTCACGACCGGTCAGGCCATCTACGCGTTTGTGATCCTGACCGAAGATTCCGAAGGTGTCTCCCAAGAGGAAGCCGAACAGGCGCTGCGCGATCACGTCGCCAAACAAATCGGCCCGATCGCCAAGCCCAAGCGAATTTTGGTGACCCGAGATCTACCCAAGACCCGTTCGGGCAAGATCATGCGGCGGTTACTGAAGGACGCCGCCGAGGGCCAGACCGACGCCGATCCGAAAGCGCTTGCAACACTTGCCGACCCGGCAGTGATGGAGGAAATCTTCACCGGGATGCGCACCTAACTTCGGGTCACCAACTCAGTGAAACGCCTCGGCCACCACCATTCTGGTTGTGGCCGAGGCGTTGTATGTAGGGGTGAGGGCGGCTATGGTTCGCTGTGCAAGCGCCCTTCGGGTTCGCTATGTAAGCTGCTCTCGTCACCGAATGCACCGGATTGGTCATCCGGATTGCGTTGAATATGGATCACTGCAGCAATGACTCCACCGAAAACGGTGACGCACGCAATGATCATCATGATGATCGCTGCCGTACTCATGATCGAATCTCCTGTCCTGATTCATCGGTGGCGGCATGTTTGCCATGTACCACATCGGTCTCATCGAGCGCGTACTCATTTTCGGAATGCTCGCGATACAGCGCTGACTCCTGCGGCCATGGGATCAGCGTCAGGATAAGGGCAAGGACAATCAAACTGATGACCATGCCCCAGCCGAACGTGTTGACGTACCAGTTCGGCATACCACCGTAAGGCTCATCGGCGGTCAATTGAGCGATGAACTCCATGACCAGTGTGTAGGCCAAGACCACTGGAAGCAGAATGCCCACGAGGAATTTATAGAGCCCACCCAAACGGAATGACGATACCTGGTTGAGGTGTTTGACCATCCGATCCAGCCGGCGCAGGATCCAAGCCACGGCAACGACCGCGACGAACGAGGCTGCAACAATACCGAACTGGTTGACGAAGTAGTCCGACACATCCAACAGATGCAGTCCCGATGTGGTGCCGAAGCCGAACAATGAGATCAATGCCGCGGCCACACCGAAGGTCGCTACAACAGTCATGCGTGACCAACCGATTTTGTCTTTCACAGCAGACACGACAACTTCGAGGATCGAGATCATCGAAGTGAAGCCCGCAAAGAGTAACGAGCCGAAAAACAGGATCCCGATGATCGGACCGAGCCCGGCGGGAGCCTGAGAGATAATCTCCGGGAATGCCACGAATGCCAGACCGATACCTGAGGTGACAACCTCTTCGATCGTCACGCCTGCAGCCTGTGCCATGAAGCCCAGCGCGGAGAAGACCCCGATACCTGCCAAGATCTCGAATCCAGAGTTCGAAAAACCTACGACCATACCCGAACCGGTGAGGTTCGTCCGTTTCTTGAGGTAGGACGAATAGGTGATCATAATACCGAAACCAACCGACAGCGAGAAGAAGATTTGACCATAGGCGGCGATCCACACCCCGGGATCCAACAGCGCAGCCCAGTTCGGCGTGAATAGACCATCAAGCCCCATAGCTGCTCCCGGTAGTGTCAAGGCGATGCCCACCAGGATCAGGAACATCAGCACCAACACGGGGATCCCGATGGCCGAGGCCATACCGATACCCCGTCTGACCCCAAGTGCTAAGACGACCAGCACAGCTACCCAAATAATGAGCATGGGCCAAAAGACACTCGGCACAATGGTGAAGTCCATTGCCGGGGTTTCCGACATCTGCAGATAATCCTCGAAGAAGAAAGCATTGGGATCATCACCCCAGGCTTCCGTCGACGAAAAGAAAATATACATCGCCGACCAGCCAAGAATGGCCGCGTAGTAGACGCCGATGACGACGCAGATCAGCACTTGCCACCAACCAATGGTTTCTGTCCACTTCGCTAAGCGACGGAAGGTCAGCGGTGGAGATCCTTTGAAGCGGTGACCCAGCGAATAGTCGAAGAATAACAGCGGGATACCGGCCGATAGCAGCGCTATCAGGTACGGAATAATGAATGCACCGCCACCATTTTCATACGCGATATAGGGAAAACGCCAAATGTTGCCCAGTCCGATCGCAGAGCCCATGGCCGCCAAGATGAAAATCCACCGACCGCCAAAGGCCTCGCGCTGTTTGGACCCGGCTGGCGCCGAAGTTACTTGCGAGGACATGTCAACCCCTTAGAGCATGTGATGTGAGCACAAGTCACAATTGACTTATGTGACTAAGGTTACGCCCTTGC
>CALBOC010000375.1 GCA_937896705.1 uncultured Micrococcaceae bacterium
GTTCGGCTAGGGTTTCGGCGACTGCCTGCAGGGTTTCTTTGGCGGTCTCGTTGGAGTCGATACCTGCTCGTTGTTGTACGACGTCGATCATTTCTGTCATTTGCATAGCGTTCTCCTTTCGGAAGTGCTAACTGCTCTGCCTCTATTGTGTGCAAACTTTTGTGGGCAAATGCAAGGGGAAACAGTCGATTTTGCGGAAATCTTCAGCGTCTGTTCATTCACCGGTCAGCACGTCAACGTGTACGTGGTCCAGGTGGCGCAGGATCTCGTTGTCCGGGTCCGGGGCGTCATAGTCGGTCCACTGCCCGCGGGTGCTGTGGATGCTCCAGATTAGGTCGTCGAAAATCACGTACTCGATGTGGAACTCGTTGGCGTGCGCGACGAGCCATTGGGCCAGTATCCAGCCCTCGCGACGGTGCTCCTCGGTGACCGGGCGAAAAAAGATGTCGATGGCGCGCCCCTCATAGTGGGCGGAATCCGGCATATGCCCTTCATCGACGCCGCCGGGTGCGAACCCGCCCATCGGCAGGTCACCGAAGACTTCAAGAATCGATTCACGGACGCGCTCGGCGCGCGGGGTCAGACCGGTTTCGGTCGGATCCTGGACTGCCAGCCCAGGCTGGGCTTCGCCCCGGCAACTCAAGCTTGGCCCAGCATCATCCGAGGGTCCCTCGGCCAGCTGTTCCAGCACTCTATCGTCGATATCCGAGGTATCTGGGGTGTCGAGTCCCCGGGCTGCTAGCGCTACCGCCGCGGTCGCGCGTTGTGCTTCCTCCCGATCCAGTCCGATGGTTTCGTCGGCGGTCACCGTGCAGTCCGAAAACACGTGGAACGGGCCGACCCGGTCTTGGAAACTGCGGACCAGACCCGGCCCGACGAAGGCCAAGATTGCAATGAGTCCCACGATCACTACAAGAGTCAGGACAATTTGCGAACGGCGGCGGCGCGGGCGGGAAGCTGAGCTCATCGGCGTGCTGTGTTAGGCCTCCGGGTGATCGCTTGGCCCCACCGAGGAGTCCGTGTGTTGTCGGCCAAGCGGGAAAGGTCCTCGCAACCCAAGGAACTCTACGGTTTTACCCCGCAGGGTATAGCGTTCGTGAATCGCATCGAGGGTGGCACCGGTCGAGTGATCCCAAATATTGGCCTGTCGCAGATCAATCACCACCTGGTCCGGATCGAGTGCGTATTCGAACTGGTTGGCCAAATCGTGTGAGGAGGCGAAGAATAGCTGTCCTTTGACCAGGTAGGTCGCGGTTGACTCGTCGGCATTGACGCTGCGCGACACCGTGGCAAAGTGCGAGACATGACGGACGAAAGCGATCATGGCCGCCAGCACGCCCAGCCCCACGCCGACGGCTAAGTTTCCGGTCACCACGGTGGGGATCACGGTGATGAGCATGACCAGGGTCTCGGATTTGGGCATGTTCTTCAGGGTGCGCGGTGCGATCGAGTGCCATTCGAAGGTCGCGTAGGCAACGTAGACCATCACGGCCACCAGCACGGCCATGGGCATCATCCCGACGATATCGCCCAGCCCGATGGCCAGCACCAACAGGAACACGCCGGCAACAAAGGTGGAGATTCTGGTGCGGGCACCCGAGGCGCGCACGTTGATCATGGTCTGGCCGATCATCGCGCAACCGCCCATGCCACCGAAGAACCCGGCCA
>CALBOC010000376.1 GCA_937896705.1 uncultured Micrococcaceae bacterium
AATCCTGTTCGGGATCGTATTCTTCACGGGCACCGGCTTCACGGGAGGACTGTTCCAGCACGGTATATGCTTCGCGGGCAATTGCGGTCCACAACCGGATGGCCAACTGCGGGTCAGACTTCTCGATCTGTGCGATCTTTTGTGCCGATAACACCAGCACTTCGACATCATCGATCGCGCGAATGGTGGTTAACTGGCGGCCCGTGTAGCTCAGGGCAAATTCCCCGAAGGTTGAACCGGGGGAGAGGTAGACGTGGCGGTACCGGGTGTCGTCTTTGCCTTCGGCCGCCAGCTCGACGCGGCCCGAGCGGATGAAATAGATCCCACCGAAGGGCTGACCCACTCGACGGATCACAGTACCGGCGGTGTAGCTTCGCAACTCCATGTAGTCGGCCAAGATATTAACGTCACGGTCTTCGAGGAAATCAAACACCGGGGCGCTCTCGGGATCCCGCGGGGTATCGTCCGTCTGCAGGATCTGGCGAGCATAGCGATGCGCCAGCCGAAGTTCAGCCCATTCCAAGGCGGCCGAGCGGTTATCAAATAACCGGAATTCACCGTTGACATCTTGTTCAAGGTCTGCTGCGTCCCAGGGCAGATCAATATGACCGGCAGAAGCGGCTTTGGCTTTTTCACGCGGGTCAGGAAGTTCTAGATCGTCCCGGACGGCGATGTATTCCAAAATGTGTTCGACCAGGGTTTCAGTCCAGTCGATAAAGATGACGTCTTTACCTTCAGCACGCCACAGGGCGGTCAAGGATGCCAACATCAGCACGGCAGCACGGCCGAAATCATCGACACCCTGGAAATCGATGATCACCATGGTCACGTTATCGTCGAGTTCCACGATGGTCCGGGCCATGGTCTCGGTTTCGGCAAAGCCCAGATCGCCCGAGACTTCCAAGATCTGGCAGCGTTCCCCGAACTGCGACGTGATCCGGGATAGCTCGGTCGAGCGCACCACGCCCAGGGAAGCATCGGCCAGTGAATAGTGAGCGCGCAGGGTCGAACCACCCAGCGGAGACGCATCGGCGTAATGTAAGCCTAAATCGCGGGTGACGCGGCGGATCGCGGCGGCACCGCGCACGGAGTTACCGTGATTATCTAA
>CALBOC010000377.1 GCA_937896705.1 uncultured Micrococcaceae bacterium
TCCGCAACGCGCCCTCCCCCGGTGCGACCTCTTCGATGGCAATTGCCGAATACATTGTTGACGCTGTCTCAACGACCCACGGACTGAACACCAACGAATAATCGGTGCCACTCGCCCGAGCGGAACCTACTGGTAAGACACAAACCAGGGCTTCGGCTCAATTTCAAAGGTCTCTTGCGGGGTGAACATCGGGTTGTCTTGGCGGTAGAAGTTCTTCCACGCCATGTAGATGTCGTCGGGCAGGTCACGTTGGAGCGCTTCCCACGTATCGAGTTTTTGCTCTGTGGTGCCGTGCCCATCAGCGTGGAGCACGATGGCCAGTTCGGGATGATCCGTGTTGACCTCTTCGCGGTTTTGAATCATGGCTAATTGGAATTGATGCAGGATGACCATTTTCTGGGGCAGCTCGTGCTCTGCGGTGAGCTCTGCCAACCATTCAGTGGTCTCGTTGATTTCCGCGGCGTCAACAGAACCGATCTGTTGCATGTGTACCTGACCGGGAGCCAGCCGCCATTCGGGGTCTAAGGCGAGACCGACGTTGGGTTCTTTGAGATAGTCTTCAAACAACTTCGCCTGGGACAGGAAGTCATTGTGTCCGGGCTGTAAGTCCAATACAACGTAGACATCGTGCTCTGCTGCGGCTTCAATGTAAGGATCCAGGTCATCGAAATCCACGACCGCAGAGTAGTTGCCGTCGTCACCTGGTGCAGCGGAGGCCATCGTCACGATGATCTCAAATGATGGGATCACCTCGGCATCGGTATGCTTCTCGTAGTATTCGGCGAGGTCTTTGGCTCGTTCGACGGACTCCTCGGGTCCCTGTTCCCCCAGCGCACCGAGGTCGGGATAGGTGGGGTGCCCGTAGAGCGCGATGAATCGCTTATCTGGGAACAGTTCGGTGCCACCACCGATGAGTTCTGGGGGCTCTTCGGTCGGAGTTGGCGTGGGCTCCGGACTGGGCTGAGCGGTGTTGCCGTCGGTGGCAGAAGAATCAGATTCTGCGGGCGAAGCAGACGGATCGGCGCTGCAGCCTGCAAGCATCAAAACAGCTGCCATCAGAGCAGCGATGGCACGAGGTAGTCGCGGCATAATTCACATCTTTGTTGATTGGGGGAAGGACTTGCCCTACCTTATCGCGAGAACCTAAGAAGGCGACAGGAATGCCTTTACAGTGGCGTTTCTCGGGCCGCGATGATGTGATCATAACCCTGCTGATACGTCGGGTAGGTCAACGTGCCCAGAAGCTTTGCGAGCCGCTCTCCGCTGAGTATTCGTCCACTGGAGTCGGCGGGTTCTACCGGTGGGGGCGGGGCCGTATTCAGGCGGTTGGCAATGTATTTGACCACGTCACCGAGGAGTACACCCGGGGTGCGGTCGATCGCGTGCAGCACCGCCGGTGCGGTATCGAGGGTCAAGAGCTGCTGCAATGCTCGCGCGAGGTCGGTTTGATGAATCCTGTTGGTGCGGCGAGCATATTGGACCGGTTCGTGGTGCAGGACTTTTCGAAGTAACATTTCGCGTCCTGGCCCGTAGATCCCCGCGGGGCGCACGATGTGTGCGTTGAATAGCTGGGTTGCCAGCTGCTCCCCGGCAACCAGGGTCGCACCGCGCTTAGACACCGGCGTGACCGGGTCAGCCTCGGTGATCGCCTGCTCGGTGTTGGTACCTTCGAAGACCCGGGTTGAGGAAACAAATAGCACCCGGGATGGGACCTGCGGCAAAGCCTGCGCGAGATGTTGCAGTGCGACCAGGTAACCGTTGGCTCCAGCGGGGTCGGTGATCGAGGGTGTCAAGGTAATGACCATCGCATCAACCGAGGGTATCGACCGGGTCACCGGTTGCAGCAGATCCACGGCTAAGGGTTCAAAGCCGCTCGGCAACTGGCTTGGGTTCCGGCGCAGGCCGTAAACCTGCGTCCCATTGGCAATGAGCCGCTGGCCAAGCTCGGTGCCAAGCTGACCACAGCCGACCAGCAGGACACGTTGGGGTGGGTGCTGTTGTGCCTGCGTCATGTTCTGCTCATCGTCCTTTTCTGGTGAGTTCTTTAGACAAAGGTTGCGCGAACGGCGGCTTGGACTGAAGCGTGTACCTCGGCGCGATGACGACGATCCGAGACGACCTCGAGCACCCGTCGACCTTCAGCGGGATCGCCGAGCATATGGATCAGTTGTTGTTCGGAGGTCAGTCGCTCGTGTTTGATCCCGTGGGCGGCACAGATCGCGCCGATATCTACGGTGTGGGGGGTGCCAAAGAAGCGTTCGACCACCGATGCCATGCCGGGACGTTCGGCGACTTCGCCGTGTTCTAGGCCGTGGAAGATTGCGCCGCCAGAGTCGTTGATCACTACGATATCCAGGTGAGGTTCTTGCTCCGTGGGCCCCATCAGCAGCCCGTTGGTGTCATAGAGAAAGGTGAGATCGCCGACCATGAGTGTGGTGCGTTCTCCGGTGGCCAGACTGATGCCGCTGGCCGTGGAGATAGTCCCGTCGATGCCGGCCAACCCGCGGTGTGCAAAGACCGTAGAGGTCGCCTCCGAGGGTGGGCGCCAGGCCAGATCAACATCCCGAATCACCGAAGAAGACCCCAACACGAGTTGGCCCAGCGCGGTGGCCGAGACGAGTTGTGCGGTACGCATCGCACCGGGTTTGCCGACCGCATGCTGGCGTTTGGTCAGGGCTTGTTCGAGAGCACGTTGGGCGCGAAGTGCGGCCGATTGCCACGACCCCAACCACCCCGGCGGGCCCGTGCCGGCGAACTCAGCCAAGGATTGCAGTTGGGTGATGAGTTCTTCGCTGCGAGCGCCCGGGGTAAACCAGCCCACCGGTCGCGGGTAATACATCGCGGACTTGACGTCATCGCGCTTCAGAAGGGCTTGAAGCTGGCGCGACAGCGTGGGGCGGCCAAAGAGCACGATGCGCCGGATATGTTTGCCCAGCCGATGGGCGTGTTCGCCTTGGCCGCCATCTGGGCCAAGCAAGTAGGGGTAGGCCGCAATGGCGTTGCGTGAAAACCGGGCATTCGATGACGGTTCGGCAAAGAGCGGCAATCCTAGAGCCAGAGCAAAATCGTGAGCAATCGGTCCAGCACCGTGGCCGGCGACCACCACGGTGTGGCGTTCCCGTAAACCGGTGGCTTCCACGAGCCGGTCCTGATAAGACTCGCCGCGCTGCTGCCAGCGTTTATCGGCGGTAAATCGCGGTTGTGCTTGGGAGGGGGTAATGACCGGTAGCACACCGGTTTCGGCTTCCCGTTTGATCGCCAGCGTATCGGGTTTTGGAATTAGTGGTTCGCGGAAGCGGGCGTTGATGTGGACCGGGCCGGTGGGCGAGCTGTCGGTTCCGGCGCCCACGGCCAGCGCTCCCATCACCGAGGCGTGGGTCTTGGCGTAATCGGCGGTGTCACCGGTCACGGTGATCGCGGTGCGCGCATGGACCCCGAACATGTCGCGCTGATCGGTGGTTTGGTTCGCGCCGGTGAATTGGACCTCGGTGGGTCGGTCCGCGGTGACAGCCACCAGTCGGATGTCAGCATGAGAGGCTTCCATCATGGCGGGCATCAGGTTGCCGGTTGCTGTGCCCGAGGTGGTGACCACCGCGGCGGGACGTCCAGTGGCCAGGGACATGCCCAGTGCGGTGAAGGCCGCGGAGCGTTCGTCGATGCGGACGTGGAGTCGCAGCCGGTCGGGGTGGGCGGCTTCGGCCAGGGCATAGACCAGCGGTGCGGAGCGTGAACCGGGGCCGATGACCACGTGGCGTACACCGGAGTCGCGCAGTGCGGTGACGATGGCGCGGGCGGTATCCATGGAATCCATGCGCTCCATCCTACGCGTTTTGGGTCAGCACTCTGTGTGCTTTCGCTAGTCGGGTCTGCCACCATCGCTGCCGCTCAGCTGGCAGTTTCAGCTGCTCGATTAGCTGCGCATCGGGTTCGGGTGCCGGTCCCGGGGTCAGCACTCCGTTGACGGGCAGGGCCGGTTGTGCCGGTTCGGTGTCAAACAGCGCCGCGGTGGCTAGACCGCACGCATGGTCCAGGGTTGGCAGTGCCGCAGCTAGGGCCACACCGGCGGCAATCCCCACCGAGGAATCTAACGCTGAGGATACGACCGCGCCTAATCCGGCGTGTTGCACGATCGACAGCGCTCGGCGCACCCCACCCAGGGGTTGGACTTTGACAACGATCAGATCGGCGGCCTGCGCTTGGGCGACGGCGAGCGGATCGGTTTCTTTGCGGACGGCCTCATCCGCGGCGATCAGCACGGAACTGCCGGCCTCACGCAGCGCGGTGCGAAGTCTGGCTAACGGTTCAATGCCGGGGACCGGTTGTTCTGCATAAGCCAAGAAGGGCAGCGCGGTGATGACTTCAAAAGCTTCGTCGTGGCTATATTTTGTATTGCCGTCGATGCGTATATCGGCTTCGGGCAGCAGTTCGCGCACCCGTTGCACCCGAGCGATATCGGTGGCCACATCGTCCTCGGCGACCTTAACTTTCACCGCCGTCACCGGCCCAAATCGCGCCAGAACCTCTTCAACATGCTCGGGAGCTACGGCCGGTACCGTGGCGTTGACGGGCACACTGGCCCGAACCGGTTCTGGCCAACCGTGCCACCCGGCTTCAATCGCGGCCGACAACCAGCGGGCGGATTCTGCTGCACCGTATTCAGGAAATGGGGAAAATTCAGCCCAGCCGACCGGCCCCTTGATGAGCATGACTTCTCGCAGTGTGGTGTTGCGAAACGGGGTGTTCATCGGTAAGCCAACCGCTACGGCATCAGCGGCGAGCTCCTCCAGGGCAACGTCAGCGTAAAGCGGTAAGATGTGTGCGTTGTCGACCATGTCGTTAGTCTAGGCCCCATGCACCC
>CALBOC010000378.1 GCA_937896705.1 uncultured Micrococcaceae bacterium
AAACATGTGGCACAACCTCCAGCGTGGTGCTAATCCCTTTGCTCAAGCTTCGCGATCACCGTCCTCTTCGTGCTCCACTTTACCCCACTTTGCCCCACATTCAATACATGTCAGCCCCTTCTTCGGCATTTCGTGAGAATTTCCCATTCGTCGGCGACAGGTACAATTTCTCCAACTGCGGCGCCGTGACTGGGGGGATCGATTTACTGGGCCGAGGTGGAGCATTATGGTGAGGCAGATGGAGGGCAAGGAATTATAAAAAGTGACTATAGTGACAGAAGTGCAAATTGGTGATTGGTCCAGCAGATATACCCCCCGAAAAGAGCCGGCGAGCGCAGTGGTGGAGTGAAGTGGGGACGGCCCCTCTCTCCGAGAGACGAGGGGCATAGCTGCATCTGACTGTGTCGTCACTGCTGGGTGCGGTCGCTAGGATGGAGCCGTATCAAGCTCCAATATTGTTTTTCCGGTAGCCCAAAGGGAAAGTCGTACATTGCAAATCGCCCAGATCAGCGCCAACCCGTCGGCGGACCGCCGCGGCTCTGGCACGCGTATTTTGATGATGCTTGCGACCTTATGCGCGGTGGTTTTGACTGCCTGTGGGGCGGATGTTAACTCGCGGTTGGATCTGCAGCCCGATTATTCCGGCCAGCGTCTGTTCGTGCTCACCATGGCTGACAACGATCTGAATGCTTTGTCTGGAGGTGTGGAGGCTGCGGAACGAGCTCTTGAGATGCATACGCCCGAAGTGCTGATCTTTGAGGGAGTCGAGGCGGAGGACGAGGGGTATAGCGCCACTTTTACGATGCCGTTCAATAGCCTGGAGGACTACCAGAACAAAATCTCCGCGTTGCTTGACGCCTCAAATGTGCCGGCAGCCGAACAGGATATGACTATCCAAGCGGATGATCAAGCGCTCAGAACGAGTTTGACCTTCGAAGAGAGCTTCTACAACGATGATTTGATGGGCTGGGCAGCGGAAGCTCTGATCGCCGAAGAGGTAGTCTCCCCCTCGACCACGGTGTTCACGTCGAATGGCACCGCCACGGTGATGTTCGATGGAGAAGAGGTCGAAACGTCCACTTCCCTCCCTCGCATTGATTTCAGCGTGACACAGGATCGCCGGTTTGCTGAAATCGGTCTGGACTTCGAAATTCTTGAGTCCGGCGACGTTCACATTGCGATGTCCTATCTGGTTTCTGATGAATACCAGCAGGTTCAAAATGACTTCCTTACTGAACAAGTCGAACAGCTAGACCAACTCGATGGTCTCGAGGGCCAAGTCCAAGATTCAGGGCCGGTAGAGCCAGCAGATGCCAGCGGCGAGGTGCGAGAAATCGCGGCTACCTTTACTACCCCTGCTGCCGTGACCCAGGGCATCCAATTACTCCTGGCCAACGACAATGCTTCGTTTGAGATCCTCGAACAAAGCGCGCAAGGATCTTTGGATACCGCGGTGCGATATGTGGGGACAAATTGGAGCTGCGAGGCCATTTGTGACCCTAATAATCTTCAGCAGTTAGACGGTGACACCGAATACCCTGAACATTGGGAACTCACCGAGCAGCGCAGACAAAACGGGGAGCTGATCTTAGAGTTCAACCGCGGCATGCCGTTAGATTCGCTGACATCGTCGACTCAGCTGAATCTTTCAGGCAGCATGGTTCATCGCTTTGAATACGTGGTCGATAACGAAACACAGCAGGGTCACGAAGATGCGGTGGCGGACCGTTTCGCGCCGCCTGCAAATACTGGCTCCTTTAATACGACCGTTCGTGATGCGACCACCTTATATACCGTCACGTTTGAAGCAAATAACGCAGCTGAGCTTACGACGCTGTTGAACGACTATTTAGCGGCGAAGGACATCGACGAACAGATCACGCTCAACCATGGGTCGCTGACCGGTTTATGGGCCTCATATGAGGTCCAAGCCGATCTCTCAGCGGTGTGGGAGTTAGCCACCGGTGGTGTGGAAGGAGCGGCCGTTTTTGAGATAGTGTTACCGGCGATGCACTCCGGGGAAGCGGAAAACGCCATCGAGTCGGGACGGACCGTGGTCATTGACGATCCAGATGGCCATTTCCTAGTCACTGCCAGCGGTCCAACCCTCACAACGGTGTGGGTCGCAGTCATTGTTCTCCTGCTATTGGCAGTAATTGTCACCTTACTGATCCGCACTCGCCGCGCTGCCATGCGGGTGTGGTCTATCGCGTCTCCACAAGCCGAAGGTCAGCCGTACAACGTGCAGGGACCAAGAGATACGCTAACCGAAACTGAGATTCTCGCTTCGCCAATGGCCCCAGGGCCCTATGCTTCAGAAACCACGAAGTTGAACGACGGCCCAGTATCTGAACAAGCCCGGAGCAGCCAGCAGACCGACAGTTTTCCCGAGGTCCCTATTCCTTCGCCAACTGATTACGAGCAGTTGCAGCAAAAACTCGATGAACCCAAGGGGTCTTCGGATAACGACTCCGCGCCTGAGTCCACACCAGATGACGATTCTGACCCGAACAAAAACGCGTAGCGGAGGTCGCTCGGAAACAAAAAACCCGCAGATAATACTGCGGGTTTCTTTGTGAAGGGCAAGTGCCAGGGTCTGAAAAAATTACTGCTGGCGCCGTCGTTCGTCCCAGCGTGACTCAAGCCCTTCCATGAAGCCTTGATTCGACTTTGTATTTCCGGACCCACCACGGCCTCCGGACTTGCTTGGAGGTTTCGTAGTCCGTTTCGTCGCTAAGTAGATACCGCCGCCCATGATGATAAAGCCGACGATGCCCAACCAGATGGCGTCGATTGTGACTCCGGTGAGCAGCACGACGATACCGATGGTGGCGGTTAACACACCGAGTACGATATTGCGTGTAGAAAATCGACGCATCGGGCCCTTTGCGTGCATCTGCATTTGCGACGCAAACTTTGGGTCCTCGGAAATCAACTGAGATTCAATCTCAGCAAAGACCTCTTGCTCTCTATCTGATAAGCCCATGGTTGCCTCCACATGTGTTACCGAAAACTCGTCCAATCTTCGGTTGAGTTTGTTTCTATTCTAAAGTTTTTGCCTGATGTTTTGCTGAGATTGTCACACGGTGAAGCGCAACTAGCAACACCTAACCATCTGACATTCGCTGGGTACGTTCGTGTCGCAACAACGAAGCTGGCTTGATCGCAGCGTCTGGGAATTTCTTGGCTACATCGTCCAAAATACGGTCTGTCGAGTCCCAGGCTGGGTGCGGTTCCGTAGCGGCATCGGCAGTTTCCATTTCAAAAAGCGACTCTTGCTGGATCGTCGGCCTCTGTTCGGTGGGTTCGGCCACTTTATCGGCGCGCACACCTAACAGCCGCACCGGATGCCACCGGGTAGTCAGGAGCTCATCGAGCAGGGGTTTTGCATGATTGAAAAATACCGCACCTGAGGTAGCCGGTGTAGCTAGGGACAGTGATTTGGTTCGCGTGCTGAAATCTACGTCCTTGAGTTTGACGCTTATCCCCCTGGCTTCCAGCCCATCGTGTCGCACCCGCCGGGCACACTCGTAGGCTAAATCCAGCAGGTACTTTTCTAACTCCTGCGGGTTGGTGACATCGTATTCAAAGGTATGCTCCACCGAGACGGATTTCGCATCTTGGCGCGGCTCGACACGTCTGGGATCGTCTCCGCGTGCCAGCGCGACGATCTGCGGCCCGGCTGCCCCCAGCCAGCGACGCATTCGTTCTGGGTCACGTTTTGCCAGATCGCCTACGGTGTAGATATCTGCGTTGTTGAGGCGCTGCAAAAGTTTCGGACCGATCCCCCAGATCACCCCGACAGGCAGCGGTGCAAGATAGGCGCGCGTTTGGGCTGCCGGTACCACGCCGATGCCATCTGGCTTGGAACGATCGGACAGAATCTTTGCTACCGATTTGTTCGCCGCGACCCCAACGGTAGACGGTAAGCCTGTGGCTTCTCGGACTCGTGTCTTGATAAGTGTCGCTATTTGGGCAGGTGTTCCCAATCGACGACGGGCCCCCGACACGTCGATAAATGCTTCGTCAATGGATAACTGCTCCACCGCGGGAGTGACGTCTTGCAGCACGCTCATGACCTGGCGTGAGGCTTGCGTATATTTTTCTCTGCTGGGTTCGATCACGACCAGCCGGGGATATAGGTTCAACGCGTGTGCCATCGGCATGGCCGAGCGAATGCCGAATTTCCGGGCCTCGTACGATGCGGACGTGACCACTGATCGGCCAGACTTTCCACCCACGACCGCCGGGATTCCACGAAGCTCTGGTTGCTCGAGTAGCTCTACCGAGAGAAAGAAGGCATCCATATCAAGATGCAAGATGGTGGACTCCCAGGACTCATCAGCCCAGGGTGGGCGCGATGTGGATTGTTGACCCGTGGAGACCATGTATCAATACTACGTGGTGAGGCCGGTAAGGTTGAGGTGAAGATGGCGTGAGCTGATGATTTCAGCAGGCAGGAGAATCAACACCGTGACAACGCTGGACGCATCGTGGTTTTGCACCCAACTCGCAGATCGGATGCAAGAACTGTTAGCTGATTACCGGAGCCAGGCGACCACGATCGCGCAGGCTTCGGACCCTCTGGTGTCTTCCATTGCAAAGCTCGTAGAAAACGGCAAACGGTTGCGGGCGCTATTGGCATGGTGGGGATGGCAGGGCGCAGGCGGAGAAGCCGATGATGCGCGCATTATCGACGCAGGTGTTTCACTGGAACTTTTTCAAGCCGCAGCACTCATTCACGATGATGTATTAGACCGTTCGGATACTCGTCGTGGTCAGCCATCGGTGCATAAGAGTTTTGAACGCCTTCACCACCAGAACCGCTGGGCTCAAGACGGTGCGCATTTTGGGGTCTCGGCTGCGATCCTGGCGGGTGACGTGGCGTTAGGGATAAGCGAAGAGGTGTTTTCCACGACCGCCGATGCCACTGCTTTTGCGGCACCGGCCCGTGAGGCCTTCCATGCCATGCGGTTCGAAGTGATGACCGGACAGTATCTCGACATCCTGGCTGAAGCGAACATCTCAGACGATCCAGCGATTGCCTTGGATCAAGCCAGAACCGTACTGCAATATAAATCAGCGCACTATTCGGCTGTTTGGCCCTTCGAAATTGGAGCCCTGCTGGCAGGTGCCGATGAAACAACTCTGCGCGCTTATCGTGAGTTTTCCCTCCCGTTAGGACTCGCCTTCCAGTTGGGCGATGATCTCCTGGGAGTGTTTGGCGACCCGGAGATGACAGGCAAGCCTTCAGGGGATGATCTCTTAGAAGGCAAACGGACCGAACTCATCGCTCATGCGTTAGCAAATCTCTCGGAAGACGATGCTCAAATGCTCAACAATTTTTTGATGCACCCCGAAGCGAGCCCGTACACGGTAGAAGAGGTTCAACAGCTTGTTCAGTCCTCGGGAGCTAAAGATACCGTTGAAGCCGAGATCCACCGTCTCGGCGAGCAGACGTACACCGCCCTGGATCGTTTGCAGTTAGAGGACGAAGTCCGGGTTGGACTCCAGACCCTGGTGGCGGGTCTCCTGGGCCGCCAGCGCTAAAAAAGTTACCACGCTAATGCTTGTGCACGTCGGCGAATTTCCGTCTTCTTGCCGGCGTGCAGCGCATCAATAGGCCGGCCAGGCAGAGAGTCGTCTTCGGTAAAAAGCCAGCGGATAATTTCGGCCTCGCTGAAGCCTGCATCTTCAAGGACCGTGATCGTGCCACGGAGTGATTTCAGCACGCCGGTGTCAGTGAGAAACTCGGCTGGCACATACCGAACGTTCCGCTCCCCCAGTCGGACGTCAATTAGTTGCCGTTCCTTAATCATTTTGTGAACGCGGGTCACAACAACATTAAGACGCTCTGCGATATCAGGCAGAGTCAGCCAGGTTCCTACAAGTGTTTCTAAGTCAGGTATTTGAGTCACACCCCAAGCGTATCGCACGTATTCGCTATTTTGCGATTGATTCGCGGCGTCTCAGGCCGATTGAGATCAAATAGGACCGGATAGATCTCGTCCATTAACTTTTGTCCCAGCCGTGATATATATTCGCTTATGTAACAATTTGATCACGTTCACCTCGATGCTAGTTTGTCACACAGTGCACAAGAACTTCCCCTGGCTCGGGTGCCTGACGCAAAGAGG
>CALBOC010000379.1 GCA_937896705.1 uncultured Micrococcaceae bacterium
GTCGATGCTGGGTACGGGGCTGGGCACCGAGACGACCATGACGATCCCGGTCTTGTCTAGACGACGGGCAAGATAGCTGATGAGCTGTTGGCTGTGGGCATCGGCCAGGTGAATGTCATCGACTAACACCACGAGGTTATCGGTGGCTCGCCATTCGGCTAATACCTGCTGGCAAGCCGCAATAAAAGCCGCGCCGTGTTCGGAGGCTGGCCCCTTGAGCGTCTCGGTGAGCTCGGGGAACAGGTTGCTGTGCAGGGTGGGCACCGTGACTTCGATGAGTCGTTCGACCAGCGCAAGGGGTAGGTCACGTACCCAGCGTTCGACCGCGACGTAACGGGCGTCATCACGAAAGCGCCGGTAGAGGTTGTGCAGGATGCTGGTGCGTCCTGCGCCTCGACGTCCTTCGATAATGACCAGCCCGCCGCCGCGGTCGCGCTCGTCGCAGACTGCTTTGATGGCACGTTGGCTGGCGGACCAGTTGGGTGGTCCTTCCGGTCCGGTATGCGCTGTGCGCACCGCAGCCTCCTTACATGCCCTGGTCTCCGCCGCCGACTGGCAGCACGCTACCTGTTATGTAGGATGCCGCATCCGAGGCGAGAAACACAATCGGTTCAGCCTGTTCGCGTAAGGTCCCGTAACGCTGCATTAACGACGAATCCACCGTTTGGTCCACGACCTGTTGGGCCCAGGTTTCTTCTTGGGCGCCTTCGGGTCCGGGTCCGCGCGGAATGGTTCTGGCTGGAGCATCGGTACCGCCCGGGGCGGTCGCGACCACGCGAATCCCATCGGGTGCGGCTTCCATGGCCAGCGACGCCGTGAGGGCATTGACCCCACCTTTGGCCGCGGAATACGGCACCCGGTTCACACCGCGGGTGGCCACCGACGACACATTGACGATCGTGCCGGCCTGGCGCTCTTTCATGCTCGGCAGCACGGCGCGGGCCATCCACAACGTCGGGAACAACGACCGAGTGATTTCGGCCTGGATCTTGTCGGGATCGTAGTGCTCGTAGGGGCGCGACCAGATGGTCCCACCCACCGCGTTGATGCAGACATCCACGCGGTCGAATTCGGCCAGCGCAAAGTCCACCGCATCGGCGGCACCCTGCCAGGTTTCTAAATCCGCCAGGGTGTGGACCGCGGTGGCCCCGCCGTCCGTGAGTTCCTCGGTGACCTGGCCTACTTGTTCAGCCCGGTCCACCAGGACCAACTGCGCTCCCTGCTCGGCGGCGACTCGGGCGACTTCTCGCCCAATGCCCTGAGCTGCGCCCGTAACCAGAACGACTTTTCCATCAAGTACTCGTTGTGCATTATTCATCATGCGACGTCATCTTTTTCGATTGCTTCGCGCATCGTGTTCCGGGCGAACTCGTTGTGCGATTGGATGATCCGGCGGACTGCGCTCAGATCCTCTTTTTCGAAAGCGTCGACCAGGTCGAAGTGTTCTTGCGTGATTTCCGGTGCCAGCCAGCTGTCGTCATTAAGTGCTTCTGCCATTTGGGCATTGACGTTGAGCCGACGGTAGGAATCGAAGAAGGTGGGGTCATCACTGAGTTCGAACAGGTATTCGTGGAAGGCGTCATTGGATTTGACGAAGCCTTCAGAATCAGTGACAGCGTCCCCTGCCTCGTTGAGGTACTGCTTGGCATTTTCGGCCAGGCGACGGAAATGTTTGAGCTGTTCTTCGGTCAGGTTGCCGATCATCAGCTCGCTGATGGCCAGTTCCAGTCCCATCCGGGCGTCCAAGTGCGCCATCGAATCCTGGGTGCGGAACGACAGTCGGCCGGTCTGCAGGGTCGAGACCGCGTCGGAGGCTGAGATTTCGTCGCCCTTTTCGGCAAGGACTTCCTGGCTGACCGGAGCGCCGGTTTCCTCGTCCCCGCCGGTGGTGGCCTTGGGTGCGAAGCGTTCGAAGTAGAAGTTCGCCGGAGCGATCCCCTGGTCGTTGAACCAGCCCTCGACCGCGTTAACCATTGCTGGCGGACCGCACAGGTAGACGTCGACGTCGCCGCCATCGAGGTGTTCATCGTTGATGTAGCCGGTCACATACCCGGTGTTCTCGTGGGTGGTCTCAGGACTGGAGACACAGTAGGTGTAGCTAAAGTTCGGGAGTTTTTCGACGTATTCATCCAGCACGTCCAATCCCACGACGTCGATATCGTTGGTGACCCCGTAGATCAGGTGGGCCGGTTGGGTGACTTCATCGGTCACCATTTTTTCCAGCATCGACAGAATTGGGGCCAGCCCGGTACCACCGGCGAGCAGCAGCATGCGGCGCTGCGGTGCGCGCAGGAAGAAGCTGCCAAACGGTCCGGTCATGGTCAGTTCGTCACCGACCTGGGCGCGCTGGGCCAAGTAGTCGCTCATCGCGCCGTCGGGGGTAATGCGCACCATGAATGAGGTGTCGTCATCCTTGGTTCCCGAGCTAAACGAGTAGGAGCGCTCCTGATCGGTGCCGGGGACTTTGAGGTTCATGTACTGACCGGGCAGGAACATCAGGTTCTCCCGGTCTTCAACAGCTAGCGAGAAGGACACGGTCGAGTCCGAATGGTGGACCAGTTCGGTCATGGTGGCCTTGAATTCAGAAGCCGACGTCTTAGCCATCTCTGAGGTGGCGGGGACTTCGACAATCATGTCGGATTCTGGTTCGGACTGACAGGTCAGCAGATACCCGCGGTCCAGCTCATCTTCGGTCATCGCATCATCGATGAAATCGCCCGGATCAAATTCCCCGGAAACGCAGAAGGCCTTACAGGTTCCGCAAGCGCCGTCCCGGCAGTCGGACGGCAGGTTGATGCGGGCCTTATAGGCGGCATCCATGATGGTTTCAAATCTGCCGACTTTGATCATGCGTGTGACGCCGTCTTCAAACGTCAGAGCTACTTCGTTGCTAGTCATTGGTATACCTCGATAGAAAACTTGAGTGCGACGGGGGCGTCCGGCGCTTAGGGTCGCCGGACGCCCCCGAGATCGGAGATCGCGTCGGTTAGATCATGTAGACGTCGATCAAGTGATTGATGTAGTCATTTTTCAAAATGACCTTCTTGCTGGCGATCTGTGGTGTCTCACCGGACAGATCAATGGTGTAGAAGCTGGTCCCGAAGTACGTCGTGGTCGTGTTGTACCGGAAGTACAGGGTGAACCAGTTGAACCGGACATCGACCAGGTGTGGGTTTTGTTCATCGCGCGACATGAATTCGATGTCGGTGATGTTGTGACCCGTGCGTGGTTCGGGGATCGAGGTTGCCGAAGAGCGCTCGGTTTTGATCCGGAACACGCGGTCTTCGATTCCCGAACGATCCGGGTAGTAGATCAGCGAGATCTCGGTTTGAGGATCCGAGGTCAGGGTCTCATCGACGTCCCAGGCGGGCATCCAAAACGGGGCGTCTTCCCGGTAGCACTCGATCCAGGCGTCAAAGTCCCGATCGTCGAGCAGGCGTGCTTCGCGGTAGAGGAACTGGCGGATGATTTCGGCTTCTTCCAGGCTAACGACCAGCCCGGTGGATTCCATTGTGGTTTCAGACATAAGGCGTTCTTTCGTTGACGTGGCGGGTGACTAGTTCGCGTTTTCTTCGGCGATAGCCTCGGTCATGACTTCTTGCCAGTAGGCGTGCTGGATTGGGAACAGGCCTTCGTCCTCGGTGCGGGCACCCGACGAGATCGGGTTCATACCCAGGGCCTTGGCTTGTTCGTCCGGACCATCAATCTGGTGGGTCTGGCCGCGGGACATGTCGTTCCAGCGAGCGGCAGTGGCCTGGTAGGCCTTCTGTGATGCGCGGAATTCTTCGAGGTCATCCGGGGTGGCCATACCGGAGGCGTTGAAGAAGTCTTCGTACTGGCGGATGCGTGCCGCACGAGCGTCGGCTGGTTCACCCTTCGGAGCGAAGGCGTAGATGGTGACTTCGGTCTTATCCACCGAGATCGGGCGGAAGTGACGAATCTGTGTGGAGAACTGGTCCATCAGGTACACGTTGGGGTACAGGCACAGGTTGCGCGAGACGTTGACCATGAAGTTGGCCATTTCTTCACCGTGTTCTTCGATGAGCTCGTCACGACGCTCCCACAGTGGGCGATCTTCGGGGTTGGTCCATTCCTGCCACAGCAACAGGTGGCCGTGCGGGAAGGAGTAGTAGCCACCGTTGACCTTGCCCCAGCCGCCGGCATCCATGGCTTTGGTTTCGTTCTTGGAATCACCCGAGGTACGACGGGCGGTGGTGGCCGCGTAGTTCCAGTGCACTGCGGTCACGTGGTAGCCGTCGGCGCCGTTTTCGGTCTGGAGTTTCCAGTTGCCGTCATAGGTGTAGGTCGAGGCACCCTTGAGAACTTCCAGGCCCTCTGGCGACTGATCGACCATCGAGTCGATGATGGTGGTCGCATCGCCCAGGTGCTCTTCCAGCGGCAGGACATCCGGGTTCAGCGAACCGAATAGGAACCCACGGTAGCTATCGAATTTGACCTTGGTCAGGTCGTGCGAGCCGTTTTGGTTGAAGTTCTCCGGGTAGCCGGCGCGACGGCCGTCTTTGACCTTGAGGAGTTCGCCGGTGTTGCGGAAGGTCCAGCCGTGGAACGGGCAGGTGAAGGTGGTGCGGTTGTCGGTCTTTTTCCGGCACAGCATCGCACCGCGGTGCGCACAAGCGTTAATCAGGCAGTTCAGGCCGCCTTCTTTATCGCGCGTGATCACCACTGGCTGGCGGCCGATGTAGGTGGTGAAGTAGTCGCCGATTTCTGGGATCTGGGATTCGTGCGCCAGGTATACCCAGTTGCCTTCGAAGATGTGTTTCATCTCCAGTTCGAAGATCTCTTCATCGGTGAAGACCTGACGGTCCACGCGGTGGACGCCTTCTTCTGGTTTTTCTTGCACGCCGTGTTCAATCAGCTGCTGTGTGGTGTTAGCGGTCTGAGTCATCGGGACCTCCTAAGTAGGTGGCAAAACGTGTGCCAAATTACGTTACTGAACGTTTGGTTAACACTCTGGCACCTTGTGAGTCGACTCACATCAGGGGGGTGCCTAGGGTTGACCCAGGGGGTCTCCCGCGGCCTCAGGCCCCTTGCTAGTGTCACTGTCTAGTCCTGTATCCGTGACCTACATCGCACTTGATTGTGAGGCCCCTACTTGGTCCAACGACTCGCCGCAGCCTGGCGCGACACGTCCTTTTCAGCCTGGAATGCCGGGCTGATAGCGGTGTTCATTTCGTTTGCCGGCCCGATGGCGCTGATCTTGCAGGCGGCCGAAACCGGCGGTCTTGACCCTGCCACCACGGTGTCGTGGGTGTGGGCCGCATCGGTGTGCACCGGGATCATCACGCTGGTCATGAGTCTGACGATGCGCCTGCCGATGATTGCCGCCTGGTCGATTCCCGGATCCGTCCTGCTCATCAGCGGGCTGCAGCGCTACGATATCTCCGAACTCGTCGGGGTGTACCTGGTGGTCGGCATCGTCTCGGCCCTGCTGAGCATCACCGGGGTGTTCTCGAAGCTCCTGTCGATCGTTCCCAGTGGGGTGACCAACGGGGTGCTGGCCGGAATCTTGTTGCCGATCTGTTTCAGTGCGGTCACGGCAAGCCAGCAGATGACCGTGATGGCCATCATCATGGTGCTGGCATTTTTCATTACCCGACGGTTGGCGCCACTATTTGCTGTGCCGGCCGCGATGGGGTCTGGCATTTTGTGGCTGTTTCTCTCCGGTTCGATCGGCAGCGCACCGGCGCCGGTGGGCGGCAGCATGGTCGCCCAACCGGTGTGGATTACCCCAAGCTTTGATGTCACAGCGCTGGTCTCGATTGGCGTACCGTTACTATTGGTCACCATGGCGGGTCAGAACCTGCCGGGCTTGGAGATGATGCGCAGCTTCGGTTACCGCTTTAACGCCCGCACCGCACTGACCGCCTGCAACATCGGCGGGATCCTGTTTGCCCCGTTCGGATTGCACGCGGCGAATCTAGCCACTGTGACGGGCATCGTGTGTGCCGGCCCCGAAGCCCATCCGGTCCGCAGGAAACGGTATGTCGCTGGCATCGCGGCGGGCACGTTCTACATCATTGCCGGGATATTTGCTCCGGCAATTGTTATGGTCATGACGATGATCTCGGGTGCCGCGCTGGCCCTGATTTCCGGGCTGGTACTACTCCCGGCCCTGAACACCGCCCTGACCACCCTGCTGCGTCAACCCGAAACCAAAACCGCTGCGGGCAACAGTCCTGGCATCGAGGCCGGCATCGTCGCCCTGGTGGTCACCGCCAGCGAACTCAACATCGCCGGCATCACCGCCCCGGCCTGGGGCCTTGCCACCGGCATCCTGGTGTACGCCCTACTCAGCAACTGGCCCGCCTGGCGCCGGAAACGAGCCACCAATGCTGGGGCATCGGACGCCGCGTCCACTCAAGTTTCGCAACGAACTGCTGTTACAACAGCCGGAAGGAAAACACTATGAACCGTCTCGAACGTCTCTATTCCGATATGTCCCGCCTGGGACGTGAGACCGAAATGCTCGACGCCGTGGTCATCATGCTCAGCGAGGATAATCTGCAGCGCCCCGCGGCCAATGACCAGACCCAGCGTGATGTCATCGTCAAACTCATTAACCGCGGTTATGCCCTGGCTGATGCGGTCAACGAACAAACCGGTCACGCCCCGAACTACGAACGTCCCGAGCTTTCCGACACCCGCCAGATCATCCACGGGTACCGCCAGGCACACCAGCAGGTCGTGGCCGCAGCGTCACTCCTGCCCCAAATCCCAGAAGACACCCTGATCAAATACCGCGATCTCACACTGCGCCCGGGCGATGTCGTGCCCCAGCGGATCGCCGAAGTGGTGCTGGCTCACGAAGATCTGTTGTCAGCCTGGTCGATCGAGGAAGCCGACCCGGATTCCGTGCTGGACGCCATCGACGCGATGCTGCGCCGTCTGATCCAGATGGACACAGCCCCGGCGCTGACCATTGAAACCGAAGAAGGCGAACGGTGGGATCTGGCCGGCGGTGGCCCGCGAGTCTTCGGGGACCGCGAGAACCTTGCGCTGTGGCTCTCCCGTGGCGAGGAAGGCGACCTCGAATTTGAAAAACCACTAAGCGCACCACCTGTGTGGTCCTAAACTTCTCGTTGCAAAACTAAAGACAGCATAAGCCGGCCCGGGGGATTTCCATCGGGCGGGCTAACTGTCCTGCCCAAAATCCCTACCCAAGGACATCATGTCAGCACAATTACTCGCGGCGCAGCCCGCCAAAGAACGCCGTACCGCCGGCTGGGTGGCATTCATTGCCTGTACCGCCCTGATATTCGACGGTTACGACCTCACGATCTACGGCACGGTCATGCCGACCCTGCTCAATGACCCCTCCCAGCTGGGTGCTTTCGATGCTGCCACCGCCGGCGCGCTAGGCTCCTACGCCATGCTCGGCGTACTGGTCGGAGCCATTATCTGCGGCGCGGTTGGCGACTACCTCGGCCGACGCAACATCATCTTATTTAGCCTCGCCTGGTTCTCGCTGGGCATGGTCGCCACCGCCCTGTCCACCTCGGTGTTTTCCTTTGGTCTGTTGCGGTTCCTCACCGGGCTGGGATTGGGCGCGATTCTTGCCGCGGCGGCCACAACCATGGCTGAATTCGCACCCAAGGGCAAGCGGAATCTGTATAACGCGATCGTCTACTCGGGCATCCCCGCCGGGGGTGTCCTAGCGGCCCTGCTAGGCATTTTGCTGCTAGAACCCCTGGGTTGGCGCGGACTGTTCATGCTCGGTGCCCTCCCGATCCTGCTGGTCCCCATCGCCTGGTTCAAACTGCCCGAATCACCGCAGTGGTTGCTGACCCGCGGGCACCGCAATCGCGCTTTTGATGTGGCCAACCGAACCGGTACTCCCCTATTTGAGGTCACCGCACCCGCCGCGAGTTCCAACGGTGCCAGTCGCGACGCCAGCGCCGAACGCACCGGTTTTGCCGCACTGATGACCAAAAAGTTCTTTGCGGCCACGATCATTCTGGGCTTCGTGTCATTCTCTGGACTGTTGCTGACCTACGGCTTGAACACCTGGTTACCGCGCATCATGGAAGGCTACGGCTATGACACCAACGGCTCACTGACCTTCTTGCTGATCCTCAACGGTGGTGCGGTCGTGGGCGCGCTCTTCGGCTCGAAACTGGCCGATAAATACAGCCCACGCCCGATTATTATCTCGACCTTTATCATTGCCGCGCTCAGCCTGGTCATGATGACCTTCGAACTGCACCTGAGCCTGTTGCTCGGCTTTATTGCCTTTGCCGGCGTTGGAACGCTGGGCACCCAGGTGCTGGGTTATGGCTACGTGTCGAACTACTATACGACCAATGCCCGCTCGGCGGGGGTCGCCTGGTTCGCCGGTTTCGGTCGTCTCGGCGGGGTCGCTGGACCATTTGTTGGTGGCCTGCTGGCCGCGATGAACCTGGGCGGCGCCTCAGCCTTCTATGTGTTCGCCGGAGTCGCGCTGTTCGGTGCACTCATGGTCGCCTTTGTCCCACGCCAGACCGACGATGATTCTTCTGAAACCGACAACACTGCGGATTCGGTGGTGACCGCAACCCCGACCGATCAGTTAGAGGTCGCCAAGACCAGCTAACTGCTTCCTAGCCGTCCCGGGATCTGAGCGCATATACCTCGAGTGTGCTTGGGTCCCGGGATTTTT
>CALBOC010000380.1 GCA_937896705.1 uncultured Micrococcaceae bacterium
CGCCATCTCATCTTGCTCTTGACCCGGCACGCGAAGTGCAGCGCGGTTGACCTCATCGGCGTAGACACCGGTGTAAATCCAGCACCCGCCGGCGGTCGAACCATCTGGTTTCATCTGGTTGAAGTTATCCAGCGGTTTGCCGGCATCTGGGCCACTCACGTGGAAGCCGTTGATCTCGCGCAGTACTGCTTCAGCAGACGGTTCACCGTGCTCATCGACGGGGTAGTCCCAGGTCATGTCCAACAGTGGTCGGTCACGTGGGTCGGTCGAGTCTTTGAGTCGTTCTTTGATGCGGTTGCCCAGATCAAAGAAGAACTCCAGTTCAGAACGAGCATCGCCAGGTGGAGTGACCGCTTGGTGACGCCATTGGACGAGTCGTTGTGTCTGGGTGAACGTGCCAGCTTTTTCGGTGTGGTTGGCGGCCGGCATGAAGAAGACTTCGGTGTCGATTTCTTCCGTTTTTAGCTCACCGGTCTGGATCTCTGGTCCGTCACGCCACCAGGTGGCCGTTTCAATCTGTTGGAAGTCGCGGACGACCATCCACTTCAGATTGGCCATGCCCATACGCTGCATCCGCCCGTTGGCTGACCCGACGGCGGGGTTTTGGCCGAGCACAAAGTAACCGTCCACACCCTTGTCGAACATGCGCATCAAGGTCTGATAGGTACCGTGTGCGCCGGTCAGTTTCGGCAGGTAATGGTAGGCGTAGTCGTTCTCTTCAGTGGCTGCGTCGCCGAACCATGCTTTGAGCAAGGACACCATGTAGGCGTCGCCGTTGGACCAGAAGCCTTTCTGATCTTTGGGGACGGCTTCATTGAAGTAGTCCTGCAGGGTGTCGTGCTTGCCAGCCACGGGGAATGGGAGGTACCCGGGTAGCAGGTTGAATAACGTCGGAATGTCGGTCGAACCCTGAATGGTCGCGTGACCACGCAGTGCCATGATGCCGCCACCGGGACGACCCATGTTGCCCATCAGCAGTTGCAACACTGCAGAGGTGCGAATGAACTGTGCACCCATGGAGTGCTGGGTCCAGCCCAAGGCGTAGGCCATACAGGTGGTACGTTCCCGGCCGGAGTTCTCTGCGAAGGCCTCGGCAAGATAATGGAAATCGTCTTGCTTGATGCCACACAGGTCCTCGACCGCTTCCGGCGTGTACCGGGAGTAGTGGCGTTTCAGGATCTGGAATACCGACCGTGGATGCTCCAAGGTTTTGTCCTTGGCAATGCCATCGGCTTCATTCGGGTCGTGTTCGTACTGCCAGGACTCGTTGTTGTACCCCTGAATATCTTCGTCATATCCGGAGAACAGACCATCAAGGTCTTCAGGCCCTCTATAGTCTTCCGAAATGATAAACGACGCGTTGGTGTACGGAATGACGTAGTCCTTAAACCACGCGTCATTTTCGATCATGTATCGAATCAGGCCACCCAGCAGTGCGATGTCGGAGCCAACACGAATGGTGATGTGTTTGTCCGCGACCGCTGAGGTCCGGGTGAAACGCGGGTCCACGTGAATGACTTTGGCACCACGTTTTTTGGCTTCGGTCACCCACTGGTATCCCACTGGATGGCATTCAGCCATGTTCGAACCCTGAATGACAATCAGGTCTGCATTCGCCATGTCTTGCAATGGCTGGGTGGCACCGCCACGCCCAAACGAGGATCCTAAACTAGGAACCGTGGAAGAGTGTCAAATTCTGGCTTGGTTCTCGATCTGCACCGCTCCGGCAGCCGAGAAGAGCTTCTTGATCAGATAGTTTTCTTCATTATCGATGGTCGCCCCACCCAGGGACGCGATGCCCATGGTGCGGTTGACGGGTGTAACGCCGTCTTCGGCGAAGTCTTCCCAGTGATTGGCGCGAGCTTCCAGGAAGCGATCGGCAATCATATCCATCGCGGTGTCGAGATCGAGTTCTTCCCACTCGGTGCCTCGAGGACGACGGTACAGGACGGTCTTCTGGCGGGAAGGGGTGTTGACGAGCTGCTCGGAAGCAGCGCCCTTCGGGCACAACCGGCCGCGTGAGATAGGAGAGTCCGGGTCGCCCTCGATATGGGTGACCTTATTGTCCTTCACATAAATGCGCTGACCGCAGCCCACTGCACAGTATGGGCAGACGCTCTGGACTACTTTGTCAGCATCTTCCGTCCGAGGACGCATATTTTGATATTTGGGCGACTCGACCGTCGGCCCGCGCCCCAGCTTGTCTTTTGACTTGGCCTGGCGAAACACCGGCCACCCGAGGATAGAAAACCGTGACATGGAACTCAGCCTAACAGAGCGGTTGAAAAGTTGGGAGACTCAACACGCAAATTATTTCCCCGCTCACCTCCGCGTCAATGCTTCGCAGTTGTAGACTTGGTAAGTATTGGCAAACCTCCATGTGAGCGAGAGGATCGCCATGGTGAAAGGCGGGCAAGTGGCATCCACTGAATCGTTGGCACAGATTGTGGTATTTGATGTCTAATTTCGCGCAGATTCGTTCGATCGGCACCCCGATCCCGTTAGCGCTTCGCTGGTCGGACCAAGATATCAATGGTCACGTCAACAACGTCCAAATTCTCACGCTTTTGGAAGAGGCACGGATCCGTGCCACCCAGCTGTGGACCGCGACCACTCCTGGTGAGACGGGACCGCGTCGCATCATTCGAGCGATGACCGCAGATTTCAACCGCGAGGTACACTACGGTCTGGAGACCACGGTGTGGGTTTGGATCCCTCGGATAGGCACGTCCTCGTTTGTCATCGGGCATTTACTGGTCCAAGAGGCACAGCCCTGTGTCTATCTGGAGGCCACGATGGTGGTGGTCGATAGAGAGACGGGTCAGCCGATCCCACACGACTCGGCCTACCGTTACGAGCTAGAACGCCACGTCGGGCCACCGTTTACTCGCGGAGCCTCCTAATGCTGACCCCCTCTGAGGAGGTCTCTTATAACGTCGGTGAGTTCGACAGCTTACCGCGGAGGCCAGACCGCTCCCATCGCCGTGACGATTCGTTCGAGCCGTTCGGCAGAGGTTCCCATATTGAGCCGGGCGCAGCCCTGCCCGACCGTACCGAAACCCGTCCCGGGGCTCAGCGCGACCCTTGCCTCACGGAGGAAATAGTCGGCTGGTTCTTCGGTGAGTCCGGTATCTCGAAAGTCCAGCCATGCCAGGAAGCTGGCTTGCGGCGGATGGAAGTGCACATCGGGTAGATGTGTTGTTAATAAGTCTCTGAGGAGTTGGGTTTGGGACTGGAAGTGCTCACGAACGGCATCGAGCCAGCCTCGGCCGTCACGGAACGCGGCTTCGGTTGCTAACAGACCCCAGAAGCCGCTGTCATTAAGGGTGATTTTTGGGTCCAGGTCTGCCGGCCAAGGCCCAGTTGCTGAACGCACGGCGATACCGCATTTGAGTCCGGCAAAGTTCCACGACTTCGTTGCGGTGTGTAACGCGATGCCGGTTCGTCGCGCAGCATCAGAGAGGGCCAGCCAGGGCGTGTACTCGACCCCGGGGTAGACCAGTGGGGCGTGGATCTCGTCGGAGATCACGACGGCATCGTAGCGCACGGCGAGATCGGCCAGCTGGCTCAATTCTTGTTTCGAAAACACCCGACCCAGTGGGTTGTGGGGATTGCACAGCAAAATCACGCGAACGCCGGCTTGAAGATGCGCTTCAATGGTTGGGAAGTCGAAAAAACCTCCATTGGATACATCTGTCAGCGGCGCCTCAGCCGGCTGGACTTGGCTGACCTGCATCCAGTCGTAGAAGCGGTTGTATACCGGCGGCATGATGAGCACGCGGTTCTCTGAGCCAGCGTAGTGCCGCATAAGCTTCGCGGCAGCGGTCGCAGCATCCACGTGGATACTGATGTGCTCGGCCTCGATATGCCAGTCCCACCGCTCACGGGCGAAATCACAGAATGCGGTGGATACGGCATCGCCGGAGGCCGGATACCCCGCATCGTCCCGCGACAAGGCATCCTGGAGGGTTTGGGTGATTGCTGGTGCCAGGCGCACATCCATCTCGGCTACCCAGGCGGGCAACACGTCGGGCTCTATCGTTGACCATTTGAGACTTGCTCGAGAGCGCAGCTCTGCATCAGAGAGCGCAAAGAGTTCGGCATCTGTCGGGCGTGATGTATTTCTCATACTGGTCACAATAGGGGTCAACGACTGAGAACGCGAGGGTGTGGAGTGGAAACTTGCCAGCGGCGCGCGTGTTAGAACGTGAAGGGCAGGTTCGGCCGCCGCGAGTGCAAGAATTCGTTGACCACCGCGGCACCG
>CALBOC010000381.1 GCA_937896705.1 uncultured Micrococcaceae bacterium
GTGGTACTTGGCATGAAACTTCCTTTGAAATCCTGAACGACACTTGATATATCAGCTACCGATCACACACTATGATGTTTATCACAGGTATGTCAAGGGGCTCACGCGAGTTATTTTCAAACGCTGCGGTTAGCCCGCTTTTAGTGCACAATGAGGAACAACGAAAGGACACGGATGACCACGCTGAACACCGTCGATACGAATAGCGAGTCCCTATCCGCTCGCGCCTACCGGATTTTGTTAGACCAGCTGATCATGCTGGATATCCAACCGGGTGAGCCCATTATGGAAAAACAGCTCGCCGAGGAGATGGGGGTCGGCAGAACCCCACTACGTGAGGCTCTCAAGCGGCTGGAGGCCGATCACTTGGTCGTGACGTACCCACGTCGGGGAACTTTCGCCAGTCAGGTCGATGTCACGGAGCTGGCCCATGTTTCGGAAGTTCGTCAAGCGCTCGAACCCCTTGCCGCTCGCCGCGCAGCCGAGGCGCGAGGCGGAGCGTGGCGCGAGGACCTGCTCGAAGTCTTGGACGATATTCAAGAACTTAATCCCGACCAATCTCAACGCGATTTACTGGCTTATGACCTGTCAGTTCATCGGCTCATCTACAGCGTGACCCAAAATGAGCACCTGTCAGAGACGCTGATTCGCCTAGACAATATCGCCACGCGTATCTGGGCCGCGCTGTCCGACCGGTTGCCGTCGCTATATGAGCACATCGTCGAACATACGCACCTAATCAAACAGATCCTGGCCGGCGATGCCGATGCGGCCGAACGAACAGCCGCAGACCACGTCAAGAATTTTTACTCGATGGTCCGAGAGGCCCTCTGAGCTTTAGGTTTTATCACTAGACTGTAGCGCGAGCATATTCAGCGCGAGCGATCGCCTGATGCAGCTGCGGCAGCGTGAATGTAGGCATGGTGCCGTAGGACTTTCGTTGGTGTTCGGCATCAAGCTGTTGCGTCGCCGCTTGGAGGAGCGCATCCCGGTGTTCGGTAGTCATCGTGGGATTGCCAGTAGCCGCTGTGACGAAACGATCTAACCAGGATTGCTGAACGTCAGCTAGCTCAGGTGTGCGAATATCCAGGGCCAGCAGAAAATACGGCCAGGCTACTTCGGGGACGCCTTCGGTGCTGATCAAGGCGTGGCGTTGGTCGGTTGAATTCGGATCCACGTCGGCAGCCTGTTGAACTCCAGCGTCGAGAAGCTGGCCGGCAGTTGCCATGAGCCGATCGATCTGAGCGGTTTCTGGCACGAAATCAGCCAAGCCAAAGGGGCCAAGGGTCGCAACTACGCGCATCATATTGGCTGGACCGCGAAACGCTTTGAACGCCCGAAGTCTCGGCAGCACGCCTGCACCATATACACCGTCAACTTGGGCGCCGATGCTCAGCACGGTATCCATGAGTGCGACCTCTACCGAGGCGGCCCAGTTGCCAGTGGCATCTTTGAAGGGTCGCGCTCCACTGCGGGTGGCAGCTTGGGCTACTGCGACTACCTCTGGGTCTGCAGACGTTGTCAAAAAGACTCACTTTCCATTGCCCGCTTGGTGCGCCGAGTGGTTCGCTCGCTGTAGCTGGGATCATCCGTAGGTACCTTATCAAAACCAGGTGCTCGTGCGCGGCGCTCAACCATGCTGTCCACTGCGGCGGTGACGTATCATCCTTAGAAGTCTGCAAAGTGAAGGAGCCTTATGGGTGCACCGCGTAATTCGGTAGTCCACAATGTCATCGATGTCCTTCGGTGCTTCTCTGCGGAGCATCCCTTAGTGGGGGTGACAGAAATTGCTGACCAGGTGGGTTTGCACAAGTCATCGGTCTCACGCCTCTTGAGCACACTGGAGACCGAGGGCTGGGTCGAACAAGATGTCACCACACGAAAATATCAGCTGGGTCTCGGCCTGATTGCGGTAGCCGGCCCGCTGTTGGCGAACCTCAACGTGCGAAAAGTGGCATACCCCTATCTGCAAGAACTCGCGGAGAACACGCAAGAAACCACTGTGCTGACCATCTGGGAGAAATCCGCGGCGGTCACGGTCGAACAAATCGCATCAGAGCGCACCATCAAGCACACCTCGCCGTTAGGTGCCCGGTATGACTCGACTGGCTCTGCGTCCGTGCAGATCTTCCTGGCCGACATGGAAGCGTCCAGCGTGCAAACATTATTAGATCGAGAAGTGACACGCTTGCAGCAAGGCTGGACTCACACCCAGCTCACCCAGCGTCTCGAGAAAGTTCGCCAACAGGGGTATGCGACAAATCTACGCGAAACCTATGCAGACGAAATCGGGATCGCAGCTCCGGTGTATGACCATCGCAACCAGGTGGTTGCATCAGTGTTAATCGCCGCACCCGCCTACCGCGTTGATGAAACGCTCACCACGCACTTGATAGATCAATGCGTGAAGACCGCAGCCAAAATTTCGACCCGGATGGGCAATCCAGAGTCAGCAGAAAACGATGCTGCACCAAAAGTACTAAAACGCTGACTTAGTCTTCCGGATGAGTAGGGATCACCAGAACCGGGCAGACGGAACGATTCAGGACGGCTTGACTGACCGAGCCGAGCAGCAACCCAGAAAAGCCCCCACGACCACGAGTTCCCATGACAATCATTGAAGCGGTATTGGACGCTTCGGTGAGAATATCCGAGGGCGAAGCATCATAGAACCGCCATTGAACGGTGGCCGTGGTTTGATCTTCGATTTGTTCAGCAAACCGAGCCAGTCGGTCCGCCACGTTCTTCCGTAAATCAGGAACCTCAGCCTGATATACCGGTGACACTGGCATCCATAAGCTGCCACTAAAGGGTTGCGCGTTGATCAGCACAAGATTCAGATCGCGTTCTTCAGCATATTTCGCAGCCGTCGACACAAGATCAACCGGTTGGATGTCGAGATCGACCGCAACAACAACGCTGTCATGGAAATCTGCCGTAGTGGCCACACCCTCCGAAGTGATCACACCGATAGCGGTCTCCTCCTGATCAGCCGGGCCAGCGAAATCCGACTCCGGGAGTTCTTTCCGCTTGCCGCGCCCCGGTACCACCAGGCTCGGGCAATGGGCATGAGACGCCACGGATGACGAGACACTACCTAGGAACCGGCCTGCAAAACGACTGCGACCACGCTTACCCACAACTACCAAAGCGGCGTTCTTAGATTCACGGATGAGAATTCCTGCTGCGTCGCCTTCAAGTGCAGCAGAGGAAATCGCGACATCTACATCTTTGGCGGTGGCGATAATATCATCCATGACCTCCTGCGCATTTTCTTGGGCGAGACCCTGGGTGTTCTCCGGCAGGTATTCATACCCCGGCTCGGTATACGCAGTCACCACACGAAGCGCTAGCTGTCGCCGCTGCGCGATACCGAGTGCTACCTCGAATGCTCGTTCACTATTATCTGACCCGTCGACACCCACCACTACGTAGGCCGAACCTGAATATTCTGTAGAGTGTTCCATGTCACTACCATAGCAAGGTGGGCGATAACATGACAGCACCCGGCAGTACAAGATTTCACGGGCTGACACGGTTTAATGGTGGTTTCCGATAACGGAGTCATCAGCCACCAGTGTCGTGGCGTGACGTTAAGTGGTCTATGCTTATCGATCGTGAATGCTGTAGTTATTGCCGTGGCCGTGATGCTGTTATTAGCGTTGCTTCGAGTCCACGTGGTCATCGCGTTATTTATCGGCGCCCTGGTGGGCGGTCTCATAGCTGGCATGGGGGTCGAAGCCACCATGGTGGCGTTTCAATCCGGGTTGGGGGACGGCGCCAGAATTGCCTTATCATATGCACTACTTGGGGCGTTCGCCATGGCCGTGGCTGCCTCCGGCCTTCCGAAAGCGTTAGCCGACACCCTGATTCGCAAACTCGATGCCGAGGCCGACGGCGCGTCCCAGAAGGTAGTGACTGCAACCAGCTACCTTCTCATTGCCGGGATACTGGCCATGTCTATCATGTCCCAGAACCTCATCCCGGTCCATATCGCGTTTATTCCACTCCTGATCCCGCCGCTGTTGACGGTCATGAACCGCCTGAACATAGACCGCAGACTCATCGCCTGCGTGCTGACTTTTGGACTCGTCACCACCTACATGACCCTGCCGGTGGGTTTTGGCAAGATCTTCCTCGAAGACATTCTGCTGGCCAACATTGAACGTGCGGGAGTCGACACGTCCGGAGTGAATATCGTCCAGGCTATGGCCCTGCCCGCGCTCGGTATGGTCGCTGGCCTGCTGGTCGCAGTGTTTATCAGCTATCGCAAACCACGACACTACGAGGACCGCCCGATTGCGGGTGGCAGGATCGTGGAACCAACTCCGACGCGGTACAACCTTGTCATGTCGTTAGTCGCTATTGTGGCGACGTTCGCGATCCAGCTGATAGTGCAATTTACCGGCTCTGAAGCCGATGGCCTGTTGTTGGGTTCGCTTGTGGGATTAGGTATTTTTCTCATTTCGGGTGTGGTCGAGTGGAATAAAGCTGACGACGTCTTCACATCCGGAATGCGCATGATGGCGCTGATTGGTTTTGTGATGATCTCAGCACAGGGTTTCGCAGCGGTGATCAACGAATCCGGTCAGGTGGAACCCTTGGTAGCCGTCGTGCAAGAGTTTTTCGGTGACAATCGGGCCGTGGCCGCTCTGGCCATGTTGGTAGTCGGGTTGATTATCACGATGGGCATCGGCTCCTCGTTTTCCACCCTGCCGATCATTGCGGCTATCTACGCGCCGCTGTGTATGTCGTTAGACTTTTCTGTGCTGGCCACGGTCGCGCTCATTGGCACCGCCGGTGCACTGGGCGATGCCGGCTCGCCAGCCTCCGACTCCACTCTGGGATCCACTGCGGGGCTTGCCGCCGACGGACAACACGACCACATGCGTGACACCGTTATCCCCACTTTTCTGCACTACAATATCCCGCTGACGGCGGCCGGCTGGGTCGCAGCGATGGTGCTCTAAACCGGGACTAGGTGCCAAGAATCTCCCGCACCTGGTCATCGGTGATTTGGTCGAAATCGGTGTAGAACGCACCGACTGAGCGAAACCGGACCGGTGAGCGTAAGCACACCACGTCATCAAAGACTGGGTCATCGCGCAGGTGTTGGAAGACTTGATAGGGCACAATCGGTGTCGCAAGGATGACCCGGTCCGCCCCGCGGGCGCGTGCGAGCTGCCCTGCCGCTTGCGCGGTGGCTCCCGTGGCGACACCGTCGTCGACGATGATGGCTGTGCGTCCTTGTAGCGGCACGGGTCCGCGGCCCGGTGGTCGGAATCTGATGGCGCGTTGCGTGACCTCGTGACGTTGTTGCCGCAGGGCGGCTTCTTGGTCGGCAGTCGTAATGTCAGCGCGTTCGATGATTTGAGAGTTGAGTACGGTAATCCCGTCCTCGCCCACCGCGCCCATGGCCAGTTCAGGCCGAAACGGGACACCGAGTTTGCGCACCACCAACACATCGAGTTCAGCTTCCAGTACGCGAGCAACTTCTGCCGCAACGGGCACTCCCCCGCGCGGGAGCCCTAGGACGACGGGGTCCGGTGGCAAATTGAGGTTCTTCAGTGTGCTGAGTTCGTGTGCCAGCTGCTCTCCGGCATCCACCCGGTCATAAAACATTTGCTTCCTCATGTCGCAACCCCGTGATTCAAGGCCTTCGCTCAAGGCATCGTCGTGTTAGAAACCTAGGTTAGCCGGTGACGAGTCAAGACAATATCGTTCATGAGCTGGCCGAGGCCTCTGGCTCCGGGCCTTTGAACCGCTTATGGAGGCTACTGATCCAGCGCAATAGCAGGCCGACGGTTAATGCGGAAAAGACCGTGCCTTCCCGCACGCCGTAAAGGCCGCCCATGGTCGTCAAGGAAACAATGGCCGCCAGAAGGACCAGTGTGGAGTCCACAAGGGTTTTGATCGTGCCATATCGGATATTTTGCAGCACTGTATAAATGGTGAAGACAATGGCATTTCCGGGTAGGTATGTCAGCTGGGCTTGCATCTCGACATATACTCCCACTGCCAGCATCACGACACTGACCAGCAGCCACGCCCATTGCTCTAGATAACTACTCGGTTCTAACCAGGACGTCAGATACATCGCCAAGTCCACGAACAGGCCGAAGGCGACCGCCAGAGGAAGCTGAATGAGCTGAAACTTCGGAAACCTTCGACGCAATATCAGCACCTGTAGCGCCACGAAGATCACATTGAGCGTCATGACATACGTACCAACGCTGACCGGTGTGATGAATGACAGAACCGCCGGTAGTGACGCAATCGGTGCTGTCCCTAAGTCGGCTCGTACCGACAGGGCCACGCCAATGGCAACGAGAAAAACGCCCAGCAGGAACGTAGCGACACGTTTCAGCATGCGTGGCATCAACCGTCACGACTGACTGTCCGCAGACCACACTCCATGTTTGCCAACGTCACGACATTATGTACCAAGCTGTATCATGCTCTCCAAAGATTGCGGGGTCCGTCCCCAAACTCATTATAGGCGCCCCTACGCGTGCGGTTTTGGGATAGCGGCGTGTGAACTACAGCACATGAGTTTGAATCATCTCATGGCTGGCCGCGAGATCGCGACTTGCGTCTTGAAGTCGCTTTTTCAGCGAGCATAGGATGAGGTTGGAACGACACGTACAGTCCATTCATCCCCGATCATTAGACGGAGCACTTTCTTTATGGCAAAACCACAGAAAACCAATCTCGACGACGTCCCTCACGTTTTCACGCAACGCAATGGCGAGCAGATTGCCACCACCTTTTCTCCGCAAGAATTCGAACGACGCCTAAAAAACGCTCGTGAAGTCATGGCTGAAAAAGATGTGGATGCCCTGGTCCTCACCACGATGCACAACATCAAATACTACTCAGACTTCGTCCCCTCCCCCTTCGGTCGGACCTTCGGTCTGGTAATCACCCCAGAAGACTCGATCACCGTGACTCCCTGGGTCGATGGTGGCATGCCATGGCGGACGACTCACGGCAAGAACATTGTGTATTCAGACTGGGACTCCCAGAACATGATGCGCGCCGTCCAGCACACACTCGATGAGCGCAACATCAAACCACGCCGTCTCGGGGTGGAATTCGACGGTCTCGTCG